>JAGODO010000243.1 GCA_017998165.1 Flavobacteriales bacterium
TCCCGATAGAATGGGGGGACCGTGGAAATGGATGGAATGTCATTCCACTGGCCGATCTCCCGAAAAGCCGCCTGCAATGATGCGCCGGTAGAGGACGATGCATACTGCGGATAAAGAGGGACGAGCACGATCCTCTGCGCTCCGGCCTTCCGCAGTTCGGCCAACCCCTCCTGAATGGAAGGGCGCTGATAGCTCATGGCCAGAGCCACCCGATAGTCGGGGCCCAACGCGGTCGCCAATGCATCGCGCAACCCGCTGCCGTGAACAATGAGCGGAGAACCCTCCGCGGTCCAGAGCCTTGCATAGGCCTTGGCGCTCTTGGGGGCACGGAAAGGAGCGATGATCCCGTTGACCAGGAGCTTTCTACCGAGCCATGACAGGTCGATCACCCTTCCATCCCCCAGGAACTGCTTCAAGTAGCGGCGAACATCCGCGGTGCGCGGACTGTCCGGCGTACCCACGTTCATCAACAATACACCGGTGATGGGAGGAGCCATGGGGCGGATCGGAAAGACGAGCGCCAGCTCGCCCTGTGGGGCGCGAAATAACAGCGGCACGCGCCGAGGAGGATCACCGCCGTGTCAGTAGTCGACGGGCCAGCCCGGCCAGCAAGCCGAGCAGGATGATCGCCGTACACCACTGCGCACCATTTCCCACCAGATCACCCTGCGCCGCGTAGAAGGTCAGATCGTCACGGAGGAGCACGACGCCTCGTCTCACATCCGGCACCCACCATTCCGTCGCATCATGGATGTCACCCCGCTGATCGATGAAACAGGAAATGCCCGTGTTGGCCGAACGCGCGATCGATCGGCGTGTTTCGACCGCGCGAAGAGCGCCATAAGCGAGATGTTGCCGGTAGGCGGGGGTATCATCCCACCAGGCATCATTGGTCATGATGGCGAGGAACCTGGCACCGTTCCGGACATGTGCCGCAACGTGGTCGCCGTAGATGCTCTCGTAGCAGATCACCGGTGCGAAGGCTACGCGCTCGTCCGCTGCCAACACTTCTCGTTCCTCCTGGGTGCCGAGGCTTCCGGTAGTACCTCCCAGATCGAGCGCCAGCGCACTGATGGGCCCGAGATACTCTTCGAATGGAAGTAGCTCCACGCCGGGCACGAGCTTGCTCTTCCGATAGCTCTCGACCGAGCCATCCGCCCGCACCAGCAACGCCGCGTTGTACGCATCGAAGCCACGGCCCGTGCCGTCCAGGATCCGCGCTGTGGCCGGAAGCTCCGCTCCTTCCGGGAACAAATAGGCCGAGGACATCCCGCTCACCAGCGAGAGACCGGGATGCGCCGCGAGGAAAGCGCGGATGCGTTGGACGCTCAAGGAGTGACCGAGGTCGTTCTCCCACAATCCGTGGAAGACCAGCCCTCCGCTCCCATCGCTCAAGCGCGGTTGTTCCTGCAGAGAGGTCTCCGGCATCACCACCAGCACGGTGGATCCGGTCACCGCACCTGCGGCCTGGTCCAACATGCGATCGAGTTGCGCGAGCGGGTCCTCGGCGAACTTCTGGTCATAGGGGTCGACGTCGGGTTGCACGACGACGACCTCCGCCGGTTCTCCCATTTCCTGGAATGTGGCATAGCGCCATTCTGAAATGGCGAAAGGCACCAGGATCGAACAAGCCGCGACAATGCCCGCACGTCCCCGGGGGCCCAAATCGGTGCGAGCCGAGGCCAGAACGCGGAACACCGAGAGGTTCACGACCCACACCCAGAGCGTCCCCCCCAAGTGGCCCGTGTACTCGTACCACTGCACCCAATCGGTGTGGGAAGCGAAGACGTTGCCGAGCGTGAGCCACGGCCAGCTCAAGTCCCAGTGCATATGGAAGCGCTCGAACGCGATCCATGCGACCACGAGCACCACGCGCACCCATCGACCGGTCAGGAACCAGCGGGACCAGCGCATCACCAACCACGGAAGGCACATCAACAGGTCATTGCCGATGTTCGGCCCGATCACCGCGAAGAGCTTCGCGTCCATGGGCTCGCTCACGCAATAGAGCCACCAGGTGGTGAGCGCGTTCCAGACCGCCACCGCCAGGAACACATAGGGCATGAAATGCCGTGGTCGTTCGTCGCGGGGCGCCGTCGCGAAGCGTTCTTCGGCCAGCAGCAACGGGACCCAGGCCATGAAGACCAATGGGGTCAAGCCGCCGTTCGCAGGCCAGCAGAAAGCCAGGAGAAGGCCGGTCAGCAGTGCGCTGAAGAGGTGGTATCGACGTTGGCGCATGATGTCCGCATACGCCCCCGGGGCGCGTCAGCGAGCGAGATGGCGAATGTAGGATCGGCGATAGACCATCCCGGGGCCCTCAGGTCTTGAAAGCCCACGGCCCCTCTCCGGCGAAGCGTCCGACGAGCGCGTCAAGACCTGTGGCCGCGAACGCGATGATCAGGGGCCAAAGAGGCACGAGGAAGCGCCCGTTCCATTCATCATAGGTCAACCCGATGAGCACGACGTTCAACAGGATGACCGCAAGGAGGAGTCCGGCCAGGGTATCGGCCTTCCATCTCCACCAACCCACGGCGGCAAGAACGAACAGGACGTAGAACGGCATCAAGAGCCGGTTGTGCCCGGAGGAATAATACGGTCGCGTAAGCGTGAAGAGCGAGGCCGCACGTCGCAGAAAAAGCCCGGCGGCGTATGCCGGCTCCTGGAAAAGTGACCGCTGTGCGGCGAGGATCGTGGTGCCGTGGAAGTCCTCCAGCGCTCCTGGGCGTTCCGGGAAACCGCAGATGACATGACCTTCCACGATCACCCCCAAGTGGTCACGTGGAACGCCCGGAAGCAGGGCGACCAACAGGAGCATTGCGGCACAAGCGACCGGTCGCAACCACCGCGGTACTTGGAACGGTTCGCGGATTTCCCAGATGAGCACGGGGAGTACGAACAGGATCCCGTTCGGCCTGGCGAGCAACAGAACGGCTCCCAACAGGAAAACCGTCCACAGTGACCGCCCCGGCCGTGTCGCACGCTCCAGAAAAAGCACCGCGATGCTCACGAAGAAAGACTCCGTGTACAACGCGAGGACCCATTCCTGCAAGGGATAACACAACAGCACTATCGCGAGTGCGATCGTACCGGCCCGAACGCTTCCCGATACGCGCTCCACCACCCGGGTCAGGGCGAACGCGGCAAGGACCGCGAGCACGGCCTGCGCAACCACCGCCAGCGCCGGAGTTCCCATGGCGACGCCGGGCAAGAGGAACAGCACATAGCTCGCGTAAGCCTTGTAGCGACAGATGAGGTCATGCGCATCCCCGCGCAGGAGATCCTGTGCGCAGCCGATATACTTCAGCGCCTCTTTATCATCATGGATACCGCGGATCGCCCAAAGCGCCGCCAATAGCACCAGGAAAAGGGCGACGAGGAGGCCGCGGGTACGCGAAAGCCCGTACATGGCGCCCAAGGCTCGTCAGCGCAGAAGATACATCTTGCCGAATCCCTTGGTGAAGTAGCCACCAGCGCTGGTCTCGCGGTACTCGATGTCCTGCCCGTTCAATTGGGCCACCACCTGGTAGAGGTAGACCCCGCGTGCCAGCTTGTCACCGAACTGGTCATGGCCGTCCCAGGCGTACTCGGTGATGTTGCGGCCGATGTGCAAGGGGCCGAGTTCATCTTGCATGATCTCCCGCACCACGCGCCCGCTGATCGTCATGATGCGGATACGCATGCCCGTGGGCACTTCGCTTCCGGTGAGGGTGAACACGAAGCGGGTGCTGGTGGTGAACGGGTTGGGATAGTTGAGCACCTCGGTGATCGTCGGCTTGTTGATCACCTCGAACTTCACCGTGTAGTCGTGCGATCCGCTTTCGTTCCGGCTGATGTCGGAGGCCTGCACGCGCAGCCGGTGGACCCCATCGGCCAACTGGCCGGGATGCCACATCACTTTGCACATGTTCTCGGAACCCGTTGTGGGGATGAACTGCATGAGATCCTCCCCTGTGGCGTTGTCGTGGAAGGGTATGCGCACCTCCGCCGTGGTATCCGGCCGCAGCAGGAAGACCTTGATCTGCGCCGTATCGCTCAGGTCGTCGAACAGGAGCGTGGTGTTCTCATCGTCCAGCGTCATCTTGATCTCCGGTCGTGCGCTCACGATGTCACCGTCCAGGATATGCACGCCGTCGAAGGTCACGTCGAGCACGGGGTTCTCGCGGTCTTTCAGCGTTTCGAAGCGCAGCGTGGCGATGTTGTTGAAGTGGTACTGCTCGCGCTGGTCGTACACGCCGATGGCCGTGTCAATGGGATTCGCTTCGATGACCAATGCATTCATTCCCGCGTAACCGTCCGCCAGCGTGATGGAGATGGTATCGAGAACGACACCGTTCACCGCCAGGGGCTCGTTGTACTTGTAGTGTACCAAGTGGCGTTCATTGTCCTCGTCCGTGACCCAGGCGGCGATGAGCAGGTTGTCCATGGGCACATCGCTGATGTTGTGTACGGCCACCATCACACGCGCCGTCTGGCCCTCGAACAGGCTGTCCATGTCCAGGAAATAGCCGAGCGGCGGGTCGATGGCGCATTCAGGCGCGGGTGAGCCCACGATCTGCCAGCGCTTGGTCTGTGCGGGATGTGGCGTATCGCTCAACTCGCTCTCATACGCCCCGCCCAACCGGATCCGCGGGTGCAGCACGGAATTCACACCGATGTCACTGAAGTAAAGCGAGTCCGTCGTCGCTCCGGGATCGACCGTATGGACCAACTGTTCAGCCGTCTGCGCGGTGTTCACGGTGCGCACCGAGATGCGGGCGCTGTCCGTTGGCAACGTCGGATCGATCTCCCAATGCAGGGAGTTCCAGAGGAGCATTTCCGCAGAGCGCGGTGCCTGCATCGTACCGCTGTTGCCCGTAACGTCAACGAACGTAGAGAATTCGATGAACGAGGAACTGGTCGTTCCCACCACCTCTTGAGCGGTTCCGGGGAAGCCCTTGCGGCAGAAGAAAATATAGGGGACTGAATCGGGCATGTTCTGATACTGGGTCGCCCCGAAGCCGATCAGAAGATCATCGATATCGTCGACCTGCAGGCTATCCTTCAGGATGAATCCCACTGAATACATGAGCAGATAATGCCCATCAGGGATGGAGTCCTCCAACGCGTAACGGAGACTGTCCCGCCAAGGAGAAATAGGATCGAAGATCGGGAACTGGAAGGCCTTGTACGGGCGGTATGTAGCGCAGTAGTTGAACTCATCGTTGATGGCACCAAGACGATGACCCGTTCCGTTCCACCAAGTAGTCCATGGGGTAAAATCGAACGGATCGATCACGGCGAGCATGATGCTTGGACTTGCCCCCAAACAACCCGGGCTGCCCTCTTGAGTGACCAGGTCCTTTGTCCACTTCACAACTGAGGTGGAATTCCCTTGGATAACAGCCCCGACGTTCCGCGGACCGTTGTAGAAGGCGAAATCCCGTTCGGGTCGGCGGTGCAGCAGGTTCTCGAAGCTGTTGTTGGCCGAGGTATCCTTGAACTGCATGTGGTGGGCCTGGCCCCAGCCTTTGCGGCCGGGGATGTACTGGAAGGAGAATTCCTTCCAATCATAGCCGTCGTTGCCCGCGCTGTCCACGCTACAGCGCCAGAAATAGACGAGGCTGTCCTGTTGCGTGTTCAAGGAATAGATGGACGGTGGCTGCCAGCTCACCACACCGCCCGGAGCGTTCACATGCCCCTCCTGCATCATCGGG
>JAGODO010000244.1 GCA_017998165.1 Flavobacteriales bacterium
GGTGACGGGATGTACACCTATTGGACACCGGATGCCAGCAGCAACCCGAACGCGGGTATCGTGATCGGTGCCGGGCTCTTCTTCGGGGTGATCGGTGCAGGAGTGGCCGCAGCGGCATCTTCTTCCGGTTCCTCCGGAGCACCGGTCCGCCTCGACCTTGACCTGGTGGCCGGCACGTTGACGCGGACGCACGGGAGCAAAAGCACCTCACGCGACTCCGAGCATTGGTTCTATTACACGGACCACTGCAAGGTGGACACCACGGTTTGCCTTTTCCTCTATGGTGGGGAAGAGGGCTGCCTGCGCAAGGGCCAGCATCATGTGGTGCGCCTCACACCGCGTTTGGAACCCGCACCTGTGGAAGTGCGCATCGGGGATCAGAAGGTCCCGGCCGAACTGAACACGAACGCGACCACGGATCAGGTCTATCTTCTCTCGGTGGACGCGGATGGTCTATTGAAGGTGGACAAGCTCAGCGTTTCCATGGCCAGCGCCGTCCTCGACAAATTGGACCCGGAGGATGAGGTCAAGTGACCGTTGACGCGCGTCGTGGCCACAGGCGGTCGCTGAACGCGTTCAGCCTTGCCAGCGTACTCTCGTCAAGCCACAACACATAACATGCGATGAATGCCAGTCCCATCTGCGGGATGTCCATGAAGATCGCCGTCGCGAGGTGGAAAAGCATACCGACCATCAGGAAGAGCCGGCGTGAGGGTACCCACCAGACGGCGAGCGGGAAGAGCGTCATGAAGGCCAGCGTCGCATACGTGAGGAAGGTGCAGAAACCGGGACTGTCCTCGAGCCATGCCATATGGAAGGCCGGATCACGGGTTACCAGGAGCACCGCCGACCCATCGAGCCAGGTGGTTCCGGTGAATTTGTGCGCGGCGGCGGCGGCGTAGGCCAGCAGCAACTGCAGCCGTGCGATCCAGAACGCGGTGGTCCCTACGAACGGATGAACGTCGCGGCCCATGAGCGCGCACCAGATGAGCATGTTCTCCATCAGCTGCACACCACCGTTCGACGCGAGCCAGGTGCGGTGCGTGACAAGACGGAAGAGCAGCCAAGCGACCAGTCCCAGCCACCAGCGGTGGCGGAAAAAGAGGGTGATCGCCGCCCCAAGTGCGATGGTCGTGAGGGCCATCATGACCGCGGGCGAAGCTCCATTGATCCACCCTTCGATCCATTTGAAAGCACCTTGGTGGGCCAGAAAAACCTGGACCGGCGCGTTGGTCCATGCGGCGTGGCCCAGCAGGAGCATCGCCATCAGGTAGAACGCGAGCCAGGCGTAGACGGCACGCTGGAACAAACGGATACTTGCCCCCGGCATCATTGTGGTCGCGTTTGCGCGAAACGGATCTCCCACAGTCCCGACCCTCGGCAACCGCACGTGCGAAAGACGTACATGCCGCTGCTGTCCGATCGCGGATCACCCCCGGCCATGCCGAGCAGTGAATGGCCCAAGGCTTCGCCGACCACGACATGGCCATGCTCCATATCGCAGGATGCTTCGGCGTAGCGGCAGGCGTTGGAAGCCATGCGCTTCCAGATGAAGCCGTGATGCAGATCCTCCAGTTTGGACGGTTCAGGAGCGCGTGCATCCTGCACCATGATGGAGCACCCGCAGGCGGGCGGATCAGGCGCGAACAAGCGCCAGTCCTGATGGAACAGCACGCGAGCGTACGCTTGCGACCAGTAGCGCACCCTTGTCGGCACCACATCCTGTGGCATCGTGTACGAGGCGATGAGCAGAACGTGTCCCACGGCGATCGCGATCGCTCCTGCTCGCATCCGGCGCTCCATGTCCTGGCCAAAGTAGCGCGGGCTATTTTGCGGACGACGCGAAGACGGATGGCACGCACGAACAGTTCCTCCACCGGACGCAAGGGCAGGTCGGCCGGGCGCGATGACTCGGGCTCCGGTGCCGGCCGTTGGCCATTGATCGGGGTCATGGTCGCGGTATTCATCGCCGTGTGGGTCGCCTTCTTCCCTGCGCTGGACAACGACTTCGTGAGTTGGGACGACCCCACGTATGTCACGGAGCAGCCCATCGTGCTGCACCCCGATGCGCCGCGCACGCCTTCGGTATGGCGCACGCCGGTCTCCCTGAACTTCCATCCGCTCACGATGAAGACGTTGGCGTGGAACCGAGGCGTGGACGACCGCGCGCATCCCGTTGAGGCATTGGAGGCCCGGTCATTCATCACCATGAACATCTGGCTGCATGCCCTCAACGCGTTGCTGGTCCTGCTGTTCATCCATCAGCTGACCAAAGGCGACCTGGCTGTAGCGGCATTTTGCGCGGTGGTCTTCGCCCTCCACCCCATGCATGTGGAATCCGTGGCGTGGGTGAGCGAGCGGAAGGATGTGCTCTACGCGTTCTTCTTCCTCGCCGGACTCCTCACTTGGCGACAATGGCGGGAAAAGAACGGAGTGCTCTGGTACACGGCGACGGTAGTTCTTTTCGCTGCGAGCTGCCTTTCGAAGGCGATGGCCGTGGTCTTCCCCGTCGTGCTTCTATTGGTCGACATGTGGGAACATCGTTCGTTGAAAGCCGTACGTCCATGGCTGGAAAAGTCTCCTTTGTTCGCGATCGCGTTGCTCTTCGGGCTCATCGCCCTGGATGTCCAACGCGGCGGTGACTTCCACGGATGGATGAGCGTGGAGCGCGCGTTGGGCGGCACTGTCGCCGTAGCCGAAAAACTGCCCTATTCATCTTGGGAACAACTGCGGTTCGGATCCTATGGCTTCGCGATGTATCTGCTGAAATTCCTGGTGCCCTTCGGAATGGGCACATTCCACCCCTACCCTGCGGAAGATGACAAAGGCGTGCTCTTCCTGGTCGCACCCTTCATCATGCTCGCCGTGCTCCTGGTCGCGGTGTGGTCGTTGAGGAAAGGCCGTGCGGTGTTCTTCGGCATCGGCTTCTTCACCGTGTGCGTGGCCCTTGTGCTGCAGTTCCTGCCCGTAGGCCGCGCGGTGATGGCGGAGCGTTACACCTACCTGGCTTACATCGGTCTGGCGTTCCTTTTGGCGGCGGGTATCGATCGATCGCTGAAAGCGCATCCGTCACGTCCGCGTATCTGGATGGGCCTCACCACGGCCGTCGCGCTCTTGTGCATTCCCTTCGCCCGGGCGCAATCTGACAGGTGGCAGAACACGCGCACCCTCTTCCGGCAGGTGATCGACCGGTATCCGAAAGACCCGGACGCATATGCCAACCTCGGCAGCTGGTACGGCAAGCGCAGTGCGGCCGAACGATCGCCCGCTTTGCTGGATTCGGCGGGCATGGTGCTCAAGGAAGGCGTACGGGCCGGTGCTGTGAGCGGGCCCTTGTTCGAAGCACTGGCCACCTACTACGGCAGCAAGGACCGCACGGACAGCGCACTGGTGTGGTTCGACCGGGCCGTGGATACGGGACCGGTCACCGGCCAACTCATGCACAACCGGGCCATGGCGCGCTACACGAGCGACCCGAAGGGTTGCATGGACGACTTGGAGAGGGCCATCAGACTGGGGCACTTGCGCGTGGGCGAGTCCTATGCGCTGCGAGCGCGTGCGCGGTTCAAGGCCGCACAATACGCCGATGCTGTCCAGGACATCACCGTCGCTATGGACCGCTTCGGTCTGCAAAGGGCTGACGCGTACCTGCTCCGGGCGCACTGTCACTACCAGCTCGGTCAGCGCGATGCGGCGCTCACGGATGCCCGCGAAGTGCTCCGGATCGATCCGAATTCGGCGCAAGCCAAGGACCTGTTGAAGGCGTTGGGCGGCTGAACCAGCGGAACGGATGGCCTCAGCGCGCACCTTTGCGGCCGATGACCATTGCCGCCAACTCCCCCGCCCTTCGTTCCTGGGTCGACGTGCCCGCGAAGAGCGACTTCCCGATACAGAACATCCCCTTCGGCATCTACAGCACCAAGGATGGCTCTGCCCGCCCCTGCACCCGCATCGGCGACACAGTGATCGACCTCAGCGTGCTCGCCGACGCCGGTCTTTTGAACGACCTCGGCATCGAGCTCGCCGCCTTCGGACCACCTGTGCTGAATGCCCTTCTCCGGTATGGCAAACAAGGCACAAGGGCACTGCGCGGCCGCCTGAGCGAACTGTTCCATGCGGACAACGGAGCGTTGCGCGATGATGCGACCACACGCGCGAAAGCCTGCCTGCCCGTAGCATCGGTCACCATGCATCTGCCGGTCCACATCGGCGACTACACCGACTTCTACAGCAGCCGCCAGCACGCCTACAACGTGGGCTGCATGTTCCGCGACCCGGCGAACGCCTTGCTGCCGAACTGGCTTCATCTGCCCGTGGGCTATCACGGCCGTAGCAGCAGCATCGTGGTGAGCGGAACACCCATCCGCCGACCGATGGGCCAATACAAACCAGCGCCCGATGCCGCCCCCGTCTTCGGCCCCACGCGCCAGCTGGACATGGAACTGGAGATGGGCTTCATCACCTACGCGGGCAACGCGCTCGGCGATCGCATCACCACCGCCGAAGCGGAAGACAGGATCTTCGGTCTGGTGCTCTTCAACGATTGGAGCGCGCGCGACATCCAAGCGTGGGAGTACGTGCCGCTCGGGCCCTTCCTCGGAAAGAACTTCGGCAGCAGCATGAGCCCCTGGGTGGTGACGCTCGACGCGCTGGAGCCTTTCCGCATCGCCTCACCCGTGCAGGATCCGCCCGTGCTGCCCTATCTCCAACAGGAAGGGCGACACCACTTCGACATCGTACTGGAGGCCTCGATCGCGACAACCAATGGCGAGACCGCGGTCTGCCGTAGCAACTTCAAGCACCTGTACTGGAGCATGGCCCAGCAACTCGCGCACCACACGGTGAACGGCTGCAACGTGCGCGCAGGGGATCTGATGGCCAGCGGCACGATCAGTGGGGACACGCCCGAGAGCTACGGAAGTCTGCTCGAACTCACCTGGAAAGGCACCAAGCCCCTGACTCTCCACGATGGCACCGAGCGGAAATTCCTGAACGATGGTGACACGCTCATCTTGCGGGGACACGCGGAGAAGGATGGGGTCAGGGTGGGTTTCGGGGAAGTGCTGGGCGAGGTTCTGGCTGCACGATAGCCCGCAACCATCAGGCAGGACATGAGCGAGCGTACTGTGCTCGCGCTCCATCCGGAACGATGGCGCGATGAATAGACGTGCATCCCATCATGCCGGCACTTGATCACGTCCTCATACAGGGCTGAACGATCGGCTGGTTGGACAACGATCCCCCAGGGGCGTCCATCACATCTGCCCGTGACAGGGGAATTTCCGCCCAAACCCTTGCGGGGCGGCCGATCCCGTCTATCTTCAATGCCCTTTCCATGGTCCGTCCCCCCATCGGAACGTCCATCACGAACCCATCCCCAATATCATGAGCGAATTCAAGAATGTCCTATGCATCTCCCTTCTGCTCGGCGCCCTCGCACCGGCTTTCGGACAACTGGCGGCGAAGACCGGACCGTCCGGAAAAAAGGACGATCTCCTTGCCGCAGCGAAAAACGGCCATCTCACGTTGCGGACCGGCGGCTTTGAAGAGAACAAAGGCCAAGTGGTCACCACGTCCGGTCAACCCGCCCCGTTCGTGCGCTATCACCTGGGTTCGGGCAATACGAACATCTATCTG
>JAGODO010000245.1 GCA_017998165.1 Flavobacteriales bacterium
ATCGCCCCGGAGAAAGGATCAGTTCTTCGGCTTGATGCTCCCGTTCAGGATGCCGTCATACTCCGTGCCGTTGAGCACTTCGATGGCGCGCTTCACCAGCGGGTCCGACGCGAGCATCGCCTTGGCCTGTCCGGTGGTGTAGTAGTAGCGCCCGACGATCTCGCTCAGCAGTACGCGCTGTATCTCCGGCCGGAAACGCTGGAGCTCCTCGCTGCGGTCCGGGTTGAGCTCCACACGCAGCGCATCGATCGCGGACTTCGCGTGGTCGTAATAGCGTTCGCGTTTCGCCGCTTCTTCCAGATCCTTCAGCGCGTCATTGCTTTCGGTGCGGTACTCCAGTTTGCGCCCCTTCACGAACGTGGTGAAATCGTTCCAGATTTCATCGGTGATGGCGAAACTGCCCGGGGACGGGATGCTGTCGTGGCTCCAATAGTATCCGTTCGCGTAGTCGAAGAACGCATCGCTCGTGTACAAACCTCCCACCACTTTGGGCATTTCGGGTTCTTCCACCAGCACGTCCGGCGTGATCCCGCGACCATCGATCACCGGGCGCCCATTGCGGGTCTTGAAATCGCGCAGCAGGGAATCGGCTTTCACGATGGCGTGGCCGGTGCTGTCATGTTGGGCATAATCCAGTTTCTGGATGCAGCGACCGCTGGGGATGTAGTATTTCGCCACCGTCACCTTCAGTTTGCTGTTGTAGAACAGGTCGCGGGTCTGCTGCACGAGGCCCTTGCCGTAGGTGCGCTGGCCCATGACCACCGCGCGATCGAGGTCCTGCAGGGAGCCGCTCACGATCTCGCTGGCGCTGGCGCTGCCCGTATCCGTAAGGACCACCAGGCGCATGTCGGCGTCCAGTGGCTCGCTCAGCGTCTTGTAGGTCTTGTCCCAGTCGGCCATCTTGCCCTTGGTCTCCACCACGGTCTCTCCTTTCGGCACGAAGAGGTTCACGATGTTCACCGCTTCCCGCAAAAGGCCGCCGCCGTTCCCGCGCAGGTCCAGTATCATCTTGGAGGCGCCCTGCTCCTTCATCTCTTTCACCGCGTTGCGCACCTCCTGTCCGGCGGTCTGCGTGAAGCTGTTCAGCTTCAGGTAGCCCACCTTCGTGGTCTCGTCCACGAAGCCCTTGTAGGGAACATCCGGGATCTTGATCTCTTCGCGGGTGATGGTGCGCAGCTCCGGTGCCGCGCCATTGCGGCTGGTGAGCACCTTCACCTGGGTACCCGCCTGGCCCTTCAGCATCTTGCTCACATCCTCGGTGTTGAGGTCCTTCGTCGATCGGCCGTCCACCTCGAGGATCCTGTCGCCCGCGCGGATACCGCTGCGTAATGCCGGTGAGCCCTCATAGGGCTCGCTCACCATGATGCCATCGGCTTTCTTCCCGATCATCGCACCGATGCCACCGTACTGCCCCGTGGTCTGGAAGCGGTAGTCCTCCATGTCGCTTTCCGCGATGAACTGTGTGTACGGGTCCAGGCTCTCCAGCATGGCGTCGATACCGGTGGTCATCAGTTGGCCCGGATCGGTCTCATCCACGTAGTAGATGTTGAGCTCCTTGTAGAGCTCATTGAAGATCTCCAGGTTCTTGCCGATCTCGAAGTAATTGTCACCTGCGGCCAGGCCGAGTCCGGCCCCCGCGCCGATAGCACCGGCCACGGCGAACGACTTCCAGTTGATGCGTGAGAACTTCATGTGCGAAGGTGTTCAGGGTACGGGATCATGACCGTGGCCGCCCCACGGATGGCAAGATAGGAACCGCTTCAGGGTGAGCTTTCCGCCGCGCCAGGCGCCATGCTTGCGCAGGGCTTCCACACCATAGGCGCTGCAACTGGGCGAATAGCGGCAGGATCCGGGCAACAAGGGCGAAAGGGTGTATTGGTAGATGCGAACGAGACCGATGAGCAGCCGGGCGATCATGTGGTCCTGGCCTATGCCTCCCGTCCCTTGCGGGGTTCGGGCGAGGAAGGGCCTTGGTCCGGTTTGAGGTGTACAGAGAGCCAACGGTCCACAAGACCGCAAAGTCTTTGCCGTACATCGGCGAGGGCCAATGAATGTGAAGACTGGTAGATCACGAGCCATGCGCACTGCACGCCGGCTCCGCGCAGCGCACCATACCAGAGCTCCTTTTCCGAACGGTAGGCCTCTCTGATCAGGCGCCGGGTCCGGTTGCGATCGGTGGCCTTTTTCATGTGGCGTTTAGGGATGGCGAAGGCGACCTGTGCGGGAGCTGTTGTATCCAATGGGCCGAAATGCCCCACCAACCGGAAGGGCTTTTCATTGAGCGCGTATCCCTGCTTCACCACCCTGTTGATGGCCTCGCGGCCGGTCAGCCGTTCGTGCTTGCGGAAGGTAGCCCGGTTGGTGGCCATGCCTAGTGCCTGGTGGGTCGGTTGGTGCGAGCCGTGATGTGCGGAGCGTGGCCGTGGTCGGTTGTCCGTTGATCGTTGTCGGTTGTCCGGCTGCCGACGCGAGCGAGCGACGCCTTGGTCGCGTCACAATTCACGCGCTTTTTCCACACCGCCAGACAACGGGAACCCGACAACGGACAACCAAGGGAGCACATCGGGCGCACTTACACGAGGGTGAGGTGACGGCCCCGATCGCGCACCACTACGCCTTTTTCTTCGCCTCCTTGGTGGCCTTCTTGATGTACAGCTCGATGGCCCCGGTCATGCTGGGCGCCTCGGGCATGGGTGCTTCAATGTCCAGCCGCAGTCCCGCGTCGCGTACGGCTTTGGACGTTGTGGGGCCGAACGCGGCGATCACCGTCCCGTTCTGGGCGAACTTCGGGAAGTTCTTCTTCAGGCTTTCGATCCCACCGGGGCTGAAGAACACCAGCATGTCGTAGGTGATGTCCTTCAGGTCGCTCAGGTCAGCGGCCACGGTGCGGTAAAAGACGGCGTTGGTGTATTTCACCCCTGCCTTGTCCAGCAGCACCGGGATCTCCTGCTTCTGTATGTCGCTACATGGCACCAGATACTTCTCGTCCTTGTGCTTCTTGATCACGTCCATCAGGTCGCCGAAGCTCTGCTTGCCGATGAACACCTTGCGCTTGCGGTAAACGATGTACTTCTGCACGTAATACGCCACGCTTTCGCTCACGCAGAAGTACTTCATCGTTTCCGGGACAGTCACCCGGACCTCCTTGCACATCCGGAAGAAATGGTCCACCGCATTGCGGCTGGTGAGCACGATGGCCGTGTGGTCCAGGATGTTGATCCGCTCCTGCCGGAAATCCTGACCGGCCACCGGCTCGATCTTGATGAAGGGCTTGAAGTCGATCTTCAAACTGAACTTCTTCGCCAGATCGGCATAGGGGTTCTTGTCGTCCGTCGGTGCGGGCTGCGTAACAAGAATGGTCTTGAGTTTCAAGGCCGCTCGGCTTAGATTGGATCGGTCGGGTCGGGGAGAAGGCGAAGCGCCTGCTGGCAAGCGAGGGCTACAGGCAAAATTTCAAGCGCGCAAAGGTAAATGAAAATGTAACGGACCGGGACGCCCTCACCCACTCCCAGAGCGGCCGCGCGCAACCAGCGATAGGCGGTGACCAGTCCTATCAACCCCACTCCGGTCAGCAGGGCCCACATGCGCCATGACAAACGGTAGGGCCATGCGATCGTCGCGGTGACCGGGAACAACACGATGCCGAGCGCTATGTGCAACAACAGGAACGTGTATAGGTACTCGGCCAGCCCGTTGTCCGCCTCGAACAATCGTCCTACGGAGCGCACGAGGAAGACCTGGGCGAACAGGAGCACCAAGGCGGCGGCGAACAGTTCGGCCCAAAGCCCGATCCCCGGTTTCCCATGCGCCACCAGCACCACGAACTGGTAGGCGAACAAGGCCACGACCGCCGAGGCCATCACGGCGAGCCCGATCAGCGTCCGGTCCTGCAGGTCCAGCTCATCGCGAAGGCTTTGCCGCCCGAGCCGGAAGGCGAAAAAGGAGCGCACCAGCAGCCGCCACTTCTTGGGGGAGACCAGGTTGATCCAGCCCAGCATGCCCACCCCCGCGAGCATCACCAACAGGATCCAGTCCCCGGCCAGGGGGTCGGTGGCGCGAAGCGTCTCCAGCATGCGCCGCGAAGGTCGGATCGCGCACGGGTCTTCACCGAACGACCGCCGCCTACTTTTGCACCCCCATCCGCCGAAGCCTGTGAAAAAGTGGCCTTCAAGACCACCACGGCAGAGGCGGACCCCGAACAGCAACCTTCCCGATGAGCACCACTACGAGCACCGCCCCGAAGAAGTCCGCAGCCACCGACCAGTTCCAAGCCCATGACCACTACTTGGTGGACGAACTGCTTACCGAGGAGCAGAAGCTGATCCGCGACACGGCGCGCAAGCATGTGAGCAAGCACCTGAAGCCCATCATCGAGGAGCGTTTCGAGAAAGCGGAGTTCAGCAAGGACATCATCCCCGGGCTGGCCGATATCGGTGCGTTCGGTCCTTTCGTTCCCGCCGAATACGGCGGACCCGGACTCGACCAGATCAGCTACGGCCTGATCATGCAGGAGATCGAACGCGTGGACAGCGGCCTGCGCAGCCTGTGCAGCGTTCAAGGCTCGCTCGCCATGTACCCCATCTGGAAGTACGGCAGCGAGGAGCAGAAGAAGAAGTGGCTGCCCGACATGGTGCAGGGCAAGAAGATCGGCTGCTTCGGCCTAACCGAACCTGATCACGGCAGCAACCCCGGCGGCATGGTCACCGTGTTCCAGGACAAGGGCGACTACTACCTGCTGAATGGCGCCAAGATGTGGATCAGCAATTCGCCCTTCGCTGACCTCGCTATTGTGTGGGCCAAGGCGGAGAACACCGAAGGCCGCATCCACGGCCTTATTGTGGAGCGCGGCATGGAAGGCTTCACCACACCCACGACGCACGGCAAACTTTCACTTCGTGCCAGCCCTACCGGTGAGCTGGTGTTCGACAATGTGAAGGTGCCGAAGGCCAACCTGCTCCCGAACAAGAGTGGCCTCGGCGCGCCGCTCGGCTGCCTGGACAGCGCGCGCTACGGCATCGCGTGGGGAACGCTCGGCGTGGCCATGGAGTGCTACGACACCGCCTTGCGCTACAGCAAGCAACGTGTGCAGTTCGGCAAGCCCATCGGTGGCTTCCAGCTCACGCAGAAGAAGCTCGCCGAGATGATCACCGAGATCACCAAGGCGCAATTGCTCACCTGGCGCCTGGGCGTGCTGCGCAGCGAAGGCCGCGCCACCACGCAACAGATCAGCATGGCCAAGCGCAACAACGTACACCTCGCGTTGACTGTCGCCCGCGAAGCCCGCCAGATCCTCGGCGGCATGGGGATCACCAACGAGTACCCCATCATGCGCCACATGATGAACCTGGAAAGCGTGGTGACTTACGAAGGAACGCACGACATCCACCTGCTCATCACCGGTATGGAGGTGACGGGGTTGGCCGCTTTCAAATGACATCTATCCGCGCAAGCCGGTTCATTCAGCTCGCATGGGTATGTGGTGCTCTCACCGCCCAGGCGCAACCTCTGCAATGGTCCGTATGCGGCGGCACCCCGGGCGGAGCAAGCGTAGGAGATGTC
>JAGODO010000246.1 GCA_017998165.1 Flavobacteriales bacterium
CGACAACTACCCGAGCTGGTTCCTCTTCATCCGCATCGACCCGGCGTGGATCGACATCAACATCCACCCGACGAAGACGGAGATCAAGTTTCGGGACGACCGCACGGTGTACGCCATCGTGCATGCGGCGGTGCGTCGGGCGCTGGGCCGCCACAACATCACCCCGAGCCTGGATTTCGAGCCCGAACCGGCGATCCTGTCCATGGCGGGCATGCCGCACGTGCGGCCGGTGGCCCCCATCACACCCGCTCCCGCGTCGGACTGGCGGCCGCTCGACTTCCCAAAACCCGCCTCACCGGCCGGTTGGCAGCGGCTCTTCGACCTGCCTGATGAAGGGGTCATCCGCCAGCACGACGATGTGGGGACGTTCACCTCGCCCGGCCAGAACTCCGCGCCCGCGCAGCAGGTGTTGCCCATGCGCGAAACGGCCGACCCGGGTGCGCGGCCGGTCTTCCAGCTGCACGGCCGCTACATCCTGGCGCAATTGCGCACCGGCATCGTGGTGGTCGATCAGCAGCGGGCCCATGAGCGCATCGTTTATGAGCGCGCGATGCGTTCGTTGGAAAAAGGCCAGGGGACCAGCCAGTCCCAACTGTTCCCGGTGACCATCGAACTGAGCGCCACCGACCATGCGTTGTTGATGGGGATCCTGCCGGAACTGACGGCCATGGGCTTCCAGATGGAACCTTTGAGCGGTCGCAGCCTGGCGGTGAACGGACTGCCGGTGGACAGTGGCGACGAGGATCCGGTGAAGCTGGTCGAACAATTGTTGGAGCAGGTGAAGAACGAACGCGGCACATTGAAAGCCGAACGCCATGCGACGCTGGCGCGGGGCATGGCCCGCAGCCTGGCCCACCTGGGCGGGCGAACGATCGGCACTTCGGAGATGCATGACCTGATCGACCGCCTTTTCGCCTGCGAGATGCCGTACTTCACGCCGGGCGGCAAGCCCGTGCTGATCACCTGGACCCTGCAAGAGTTGGACGAACGATTCGAACGCGGATGAGATACAACCCGCAGGGCAGCCTGTTCAGTGGTCTTCCCACCGTGGTGAAGAACCTGCTCATCATCAACGGGCTCATCTTCCTTTTGAAGCTGGTGAACCCGTTGCGCGGGGCGGGCATCGACCTGGACACGCTGCTGGGGCTGCACTTCATCGGTTCACCGCTCTTCAAGCCGTGGCAGATCCTAACGCACATGTTCATGCATGGTGGCTTCGGCCATATCCTGCTGAACATGTTCGGCCTGCTGATGCTGGGACCACGGGTGGAATACCGATGGGGATCGCAGCGCTTCCTGAAATACTACCTCCTGTGCGGGCTGGGTTCGGCGGCGCTGTACATGGCCTGGCAATGGTTCGGCGCGCGTGAAGCGCTGCAGGCGGTGAGCAGCGCGGACCTGGCCTCCCTGCGCGAAACCGTGCTGAAAGGCGAACGCGAGGGCATGGTCTACTCCTTCGCCGACCCCGCCATCCAACGCGTGTACGACCTCTGGCGCGTGCCCATGGTAGGTGCGAGCGGCGCGCTCTTCGGGGTGCTGGTGGCCTTCGGCATGCTGTACCCGAACGTGGAACTCACCACCTTCATCTACTTCTTCCCGGTGAACATGAAGGCGAAATGGTTCGTGATCATGTACGCGGTGGCGGAACTGTTCAGCGGCGTCGCCAACGTGGAGGGTGACAACACCGCGCACTTCGCGCACCTGGGGGGGCTGGTGGCCGGGTTCTTCCTGGTGCGGCTGTACGAGAAGAAGAACATGTTCTACGACGATCCCTGGCGCTGACCGATGACCTTGGCGGACGACCTGCGGAACCGGTGGCGGGATGGCGGCATGCTGATCCGGCTGGTGCTGGTGAACATCGCGGTGTTCCTGTCCATTTGGGCGGTGTTCGGTGGGCTCTGGATCTTCACACGCGACCGGGCCGTGGCCATGGAACTGTTCCAGACCCGGGTGATCGAATACCTCGTGCTGCCCTCCGACCTCGGCCTGCTTCTCGTGCGGCCGTGGACGCTCATCACCACCATGTTCCTGCACTACGAAGCCGGACATCTGTTCTGGAACATGGTGCTGCTGTGGACGATCGGCCGCTTGTATGGCGACCTGCTCGGGGACCGGCGCCTGCTGGGCACGTATCTGCTGGGCGGTCTATCGGGCTCGGTCCTCTTCGTCGCTTCACACAACCTCCTGCCGCCGCCCGAAGGCATGCCCACCGCGCTGGGTGCATCGGGCGCCGTGGTGAGCGTGGTGGTGATGATCGCGACCTATCGGCCGGACATGCTGGTGAACATCATCTTCATCGGTCCGGTGAAGCTGATGTACTTCGCCGGCGTGCTGGTGCTGTTGGACCTGATCGGCATGGGCTCACCGGACGGGGTGGCGCATGCGGCGCATATCGGGGGCACGCTGTACGGGTTCATGGCCGCGCAGATGCTCCGGCGGGGAAGCGACTGGAGCATGGGGCTGGCGAACGGCCTCGAACGCGCCGGAGACTTCCTCAAGGGGAAAAGGCGCTCCCGCCTGCGGGTCGCAAAACGCCCGACCCGGCGCGGTGTGATGGTGGACGTGGAGTTCAACACGGCGAAGAAGGAGAAGCAGGCGCGCGTGGACGCCATCCTGGACAAGATCTCGAAGAGCGGATATGATAGCCTGAGCAAGGATGAGCGGGATTTCCTTTTCCATGCGAGCAAGGAGTGAACGGCCGTCGGACCGCCGTCCGTCGGCATCGGGAAGAACGATCGCCCACTGGCACAAAAACGATGACCTTGCCGTTGAATGCGGCCCGTGCCTTGTAGCTTGAGGCCCGAAGGTTGACGGAAAAATGAGCGAGGAGGAAAAGGGAGAGGGAAAGGGCGGACACCGTCGCCCCAGCCGCTGGCACCTGCCCATCTGGTGGCTGAACGTGCTGGCCGTCATCGCGATCCTCCTCTCCTACCTCAGCATCCGCATCAGCCCGACCAGCTTGTGGCCACTGGCCTTCTTCGGCATGGCCTATCCGTTCCTGCTGCTCGCCAACCTGCTGTGCATCGCCTGGTGGCTGCTGTTCCGCGCACGGCGCATCTGGCCCTCGCTCATCGCCATCCTGCTCGGCTCCGGGCACGCGGGCGAGTACCTGCAACTCTCGGGTGAAAGCGACAAGCCCGAGGACGCGGCCGCCCCGTTCAAAGTGATGAGCTGGAACGTGCGCATCTTCGACCTGTACAGCTGGAGCCACAACACGCAGACCAAGGAGGAGATGCTGGACCTGATCCGCATCGAGGATCCGGACGTCCTGTGCATGCAGGAGTTCCTCAACATCGACAAGAAGGTCGGCACGGCGGTACGTGATGAGCTGTCAGGCAACTACCGGTTCACCAACTACGCGGACGAATACACGGCGCATACGAAGACGGGCTACCACTTCGGCATCGCCACCTTCAGCACGCGGCCCATCGTAGCGAAGGGGGCGATCCATTTCCCTGACGACCTGAACAACCTGTGCCTGTGGACCGACATCGCGATGGATAACGACACGGTGCGGGTCTACAATGCGCATCTGGCGAGCCTGCGGTTCGGCGATCAGGACTACCGGTTCATGAAGGACGTGCAGGACGGCTCCTCCACAGAGGTGCTGGAGAAAGGCGGACTGCGCATCGCGCGGCGCCTGAAAAGCGGGTTCATCCGGCGCGCAGGACAAATGGAGACGATCGCCGCGCACATGCGTACCAGCCCTCATCCGGTGATCTGGTGCGGCGATATGAAC
Source organism: Flavobacteriales bacterium (assembly GCA_017998165.1). Taxonomy (GTDB): domain Bacteria; phylum Bacteroidota; class Bacteroidia; order Flavobacteriales_F; family PHOS-HE28; genus PHOS-HE28. Next base: position 3,740 of record JAGODO010000246.1, read on the forward strand.
GACACGCCGATGAGCTACAGCTACCACCAGCTACGGGAACTTGACCTGGAAGACTCCTTCGTGGAGAGCGGCAGCGGAATCGGACACACCTATATCGGTGCGTTCCCGAGCTTCCGCATCGACCACATCATGCACGGCCCGGAACTGCGCTCCTGGGGCTTCCGAACACTGCCGGATGAACTGAGCGACCACCGGGCCATCACCTGCTGGATGTCGCGCTGAGCGGTTCAGTGGTCCTTGCCCACCTCGTTGATGCGGATGCTGTGTACCACCTCATCCACCTGTCGAGGTGAACTTCCCCCCGTTTGAGAAACGAGGAAGGTGTGCATGCGTTTGGGCGTTGCCACGATGATCCGTCGTGATCGATCGCCACGGGCATCATCTTCCAGGTCCACGATCGCCTGGGCACCATCGATGCGCGTAAGCGACGGGACCGCCTGGCCGTCCTCCCCGTCGTTCATCAGGAAGGCTTCGATGCGCGACCGGGCATCGGTGCGTTCGATCGCGGATCCCTCGGTGGTGGTCACGCTCACCGTCAGATGTCCGTCGGAACTGGTACCCGTCCAAGTGGTCACGCGCAGCGAATCCCCCTCGCGGTCGATGCGCCTGAGAGGTGCAACGGGCATGTCCACAGCGAAACCCAGCGTATCGTTCCGCAGGTGGACGCCCTTTTTCAGCATCAAGGCAGGCGGCAATGACGTGGATCCCGTTCCCGGCGTCGTCAGGATCACGGAAGGGGCAACAGGCTCCGGCGATACACCCACCGGCCTTACATCGAAACCCTTTGATCGGAGCACGGCGAGCATGCCGAACTCTCCCGGCAGGTGGGCCGCGCCGACCGCAGCGAAGAGCCTGTGCTTCCCCTTCGTCTCATGCGCGAAACGATCGGCCATGCGCAGGTTGCGCTCCTCCAGCAGGGCCTTGTCCGCGTGCTCCGGCAAGCCATCGCGCCCGGCCAGCGCGAACAGCGCGTCCAGGTCGCGCTCCATGTAGACCTTCAATGCCGCGTTCAACTCGCGGCCGGTGTTCTCTTGCGTGACCAGGTCGAAGAGCAGGCGGGCCTGATCGCGCAAGGGGATCTTCTCCACCGCCCCGAGCTGTTCGGAGAGAAGTTCCAATCCGACCACCTTCTTCCCGAGGGCTATCGCTCGCTCCTGGAACCACGCATCGAGCACGGTACTGCTGTCGTTGCCCAGTTCCATTTCGGAAAGCATGGCCACGATGTAGAACGGGCGCAGCTTGGTACACATCGGTGCCAGCGGCCCCAACCGTGCTTTCAGCGCACCGATCACCTGTCGGTAGTCGCGCTTGTTGTACAACCGGTCCAATGAACCGCCGGATGGCAGCAGCATCGCATTGGTGATGGAGGGATCGAGCCTGCGCGCCTCGTTCACCTCCAGTTCACCGGCGATGAGGTCGCATGCTTCGAGGGCCAGGAGCACGCTGTCCTGGAACCGGAATACGCGGGCGTCCCGGCTATGAAAGGTGCCGTAGAGAAAGGAGGACGCCCCCATGGGCGGGGTGATCGCCCAGAGCAGGGAACGCGGCGTGGGTTGCGCACCGGAAGCCGCAGTGAACAGGACGAGCAGCGATGGGAGCAGGCGCCGCATCCGCTAAAGATAGCCGCGCCGGTGGAAGGGTACTCAGAGCACCAAGTACGCCACGCAGAACATGGTGGCGGAGAGTACAGCGCTGACGATGCCGCTGGTGAGGATCAAGTTCGAGCGGCTGGCCGTGGAGGAGCTTTCCATGGAGTAGTTCATCTGTAGCGGGTGGTAGAC
>JAGODO010000247.1 GCA_017998165.1 Flavobacteriales bacterium
GTCCAAGAGTCTTCGCCTTCTTCGGATCGAATCCTTTACCGCGCATGTTCTTCGCCGTCATCCCCCTGGTCTCAGGAAGCGACCTCCACCCAATCCCCGCCCTCTTTGATCAACGCGATCAATTCGTCCACCGCCTTCTCGCTTGGCACATTGCGCTTCACCACGTTCTTCTCCTTGTACAGCGTGATGACCCCCGGGCCGGTTCCTACATAACCGTAGTCAGCGTCCGCCATCTCGCCGGGGCCGTTCACGATGCAGCCCATGATCCCGATCTTCACACCTTTGAGGTGGCTCGTGCGCGCGCGGATCTTCGCGGTGGTCTCCTGCAGGTCGAACAACGTGCGGCCGCAGCTCGGGCAGCTGATGTATTCCGTCTTGCTGATGCGCGTGCGGGTGGCCTGCAGGATGCCGAAGGCCGTCCGGTTCACCATTTCGTCGGTGCCGCATTTTTCGGGGCAGATCATCACGCCATCGCCGAGGCCATCGAGCAGCAGCGCGCCCATGTCGGTGCTGGTGTGCAACATCAGGTGCAACTCGTCGAGGTTCGTATAGTCGCGGCCGATGATCACCGGCACCTCGCACTTCTTCTCCATGAGCCGGAAGAAGGCCGCGCGCTGTTCGGCGTAGCCATGGAGGTTGTCGGTATCCAACAGCAGCACGCAGCTCTCGTCCTCGTCCAGGAGATCGATCACCTCGTCGGTCAGCTGTTCGAGCGTGGCGTGGACGAAGTTCAGGTCATGGTGGGTGGGCACGTTGTTGATCAGGTCCTCCACCTGCAACAGCGGGTAGTGCCGGGGCTTGTTGCGGTCTTTCAGCCAGGTGCCATGCTCCTGCACGATGCCGAGCGTGCCCGGTATCTCGAAGGAGAGGTGATGGTCGCCGATGAAGAGATAGTCGCAGGCCTGGTCCGTGAGGTTCCACTTGTCGAGCGGCACGCTGTAGTGGTAACCGAGGGAGAACAACGATGCCGCGCTGATCTTCTCCTTTATGCTGAGGTCGGCGATCACCACCGGGACATGTCGCGCGCCGATGTTGAGCGCTTCGCGTGTGGCTCGACGCGTGTGGCTGAACGGGTCGATCGGAACGTGGTGGATCTCGGGGATCGGCCGGTGGCCGCGTCTCGCCGAATAGCGATCGGCCAGCGCCTTCGCCACAGGGATCTCCGCCTCCGGTTCTTCGGTGAGCGACACACGCACCGTATCACCCAGACCATCCTCCAACAAGGCACCGATGCCGACGGCGCTCTTCACGCGTCCATCCTCGCCATCGCCAGCCTCCGTCACGCCCAGGTGCAGCGGGTAGTCCCAACCCAGCGCCATCATCTTGTGTACCAGCAGCCGGTAGGCCTGCACCATCACCTGCGTGTTGCTGGCCTTCATGCTCAGCACGATGTCGTGGTAGCGCTCGTCGCGGCAGATGCGCAGGAATTCGAAGGCGCTCTCCACCATGCCGAGCGGCGTATCGCCGTAGCGGTTCAGGATGCGATCGCTGAGCGAACCGTGGTTGGTGCCGATCCGCATCGCCGTGCCGTGCTCCTTGCAGATGCGCACGAGCGGCGTGAAGCGCTCCCTGATCCGCTCCAGCTCTTCGTCGTACTGCGCGTCGGTGTACTCGCGCACATCGAACTTCTTCTTGTCGGCGTAGTTGCCGGGGTTCACGCGCACTTTTTCCACGATGCGCGCGGCGATCTCCGCGGCGTTGGGCGTGAAATGGATATCAGCCACGAGCGGCGCTTTGTACCCCTGCGCGTGAAGCCGCTTGCGGATCTCCGACAAATTCTCCGCCTCTTTCTTGCTCGGCGCCGTGATGCGCACCAGCTCGCACCCCGCCTCGATCATGCGGATGCTCTGCGCCACCGTGGCCTCGGTATCCATCGTGTCCGTGGTGGTCATGCTCTGCACACGGATGGGATGGTCGCCACCGATCCCGATGTCACCGATGCGCACTTCGCGCGTACGCCACCGCTCGTAGCGCGTGAGCGAAGGGCCGTATTGCCTGGGTTGGATGAGCGCGCTGGTGCTCATGGTGGGTGCGGCTTACGTGGATCGCTGGCCGCATGTGGCGAAGGTACCGACCACGGGCACTGGTCGTGTCACTGCTTCAGCGGTCCCCGATCGCCCTTCGTGCCCGACCCTTCCTCGAAATGCCAGCCCTTGCTCTCGACCAGGGCGCGCACCATGGCGATCACTTCCGCACGCTGTTCCGCGGCCTTGTTGAACAAACCGCTGGCCTCGATCTTTTCGCGGATCCGCTTCTTCGCTTCGGCGTTGATGGTGGTGAGCTCCTTCGGGTCGAAGTGGTTGAAGACGCCCTCGTCGATGTCGTAGTAGTCCACGTCATGCTCAAGCGACAGGATCTCCGGCCGTGCCGGAAGGTCGAGGTAGATGGTCCTGCTCTCCTCGTCCGTGGTGAGGTGCGTGCCGGACAGGTCGTAGCCCACGCTGGCACGGGCCTTCACCCGGAGCATGATCTTCTTCTTGAAACCCGGCAACTGCGCCAGCCAGTCGCTGTAGTTCCAGCTGTCCTCGCGGCTGTACAGTTCGTTGAAGTCGCCTTCCACGGTCACCAGCTTCATCACCTTCCTCACTTGCTCGAGGAGCACGGTGCTGTTCTCCGTGGGGAGCGATGGTTCCTCCCGGTAGACCTCGCGCGTGATGAAGAACACGAGCAGGCAGACACCGATGACGACGGCGAAACGGGCGGCGCTGGACAGCTTGTTCATGCGATGGGAGCGATGGAGGTCGCCTCTTGTTTCAGGCGTTCGCGGCGTTGGAGCAGGCCATTGGCGAAGAGACAGACAAGGATGAGCGCGAGGCCCGCGTAGGAACCCGCGTGCATCTGTTCCCCTTTTTTCCAGATGATGAGCGCGATGGCGATGGTGTAGACAGGCTCAAGGTTCACGGCGAGCACGACGGTGAACGGCGAAAGCTGTTTCATCACCGCGATGCCGGTGACGAAAGCGAAGGTGGTGCAAACGAGCCCAAGCACCAGTTGGTAGCGGAGGTCGCTGGCCGTGAGCATCCAGGGAAGCATGGGGATCTCACCGTTCGCCAGCAGCCAGCCCGCCGCGCAGAGCATCACGAACAGGAGCTCGTAGAAGCCGATACGCACGACCTCCCCGCGCCGCACCAGCAATCCGTTCACGATGTTGAACCAGGCGCTCAGCCACGCGCTCACAACGCCCAAGGCTATGCCCAGTCGGTATCGCGTTTCCAGTCCGAACATGAGCAGCAGCGCACCTATCACGACCAGCCCAAGGACCACCTCGTAGGCCCGGATGCGCCGCTTGAACCAGAACGGCTCCATGAGCGCGGTGAACATGGTGCTGGTGGCCATGCACGCCGCGCCGATGCTGGCCGTGCTCACCTTGATGCTGCCGTAGAACGTGAGCCAGTGCAGCACGATGAGCAGGCCCATGAAGAAGTAGTTCTTCATGTCGGGCGTGCGCCAGCCCAGCGAACGCCGCGTGACCAGCGCGAAAACGCCGAGGCCGCTCAGCGCGATGAAGGTGCGGGTGAAGACCAGTTGCGCGGTCCCCTGCTCGATCAGCTTGCCGAAAATGCCCGTCCAGCCCCACAGGAAGACCGTGAGGTGCAACAAGAGGAGCGCATTGCGATAAGCCGGTGCCACGCCGTTCTCCGCTGCGCTAGGGCCGTGGCGGTGGCCGAAAATACCCGATACCGGTGGCAGCGGCGGGTGGTCCGCCCCGGCAGGCCGCTCAGTCGATCGCCGCCTGTTTCTCGACCATCTCCTTCACGACCTTGCTCTGCCCGGCGATCTCCTTGTTCTTGAGGTCCTGGTTCAGCAGGTTCAGCTTGATCCCGTACTGTAGCTCCTCGCTCTTCTTCCGGCCATCGGCGATGTCCTCCGCGAGCTTGGCGGCCTTGTGCGTCAATTTCTCCTGCTCCTTCTCCAGCGACTCATGGTCCTTGGTGAGCTGCTCGGAAGGCGCGGTGTTCATTTCCTGTCGTTTGGCCGCGACGCGTTCCGCCATGAGCTTGCCTTCCCCGTCGACCTGTTCCCTTTCGCGTTGATCGTCAGCCACCTTGCGGTCGTTCTTCTCCAACGCGTTCTCCAAGCGCACCTTGTCCTTGATCAGGTCGGCCAGATCGGCCTGAAGACGGTCGAGCTGCTTCTGCTCCTCCTCGGCCTTTTCCTGCGCGATGTTCTTCTTGAGCATGACCGCCTGCTGGTACACCCACTCGCGGCACCCGGCCCGCTCCTTTTCCCCGCTTTCAGGTCCAACGAAGGCGTTGTTCAGCCGGAAGGCGACATGCGTGGTGACATCCCCGCCCTTCCCCGCCTGTTCCGCTTTCACGAAGACCCGCATCGTGTCAGCGCTCACTGCGGGTAGACGTGTCCCGATGCTCATGACCTCCTTTTTCCCACCGAGCTCCAGGCTGATGGGCTTGAGCCGTTCCTTCATGTACTTCTCCACGTCGCCCGCATCGATGTCCGCGAGAACGACGCTGAACGTGGGGTACACACCGCCTGAGAAGGCGAAGGTGGTGTTCCGCACCTCGGTCTGCGCTTGGACCAGGACGGTGAGGAGGACCGCCGGAAAGGAGAGGCTCGATCTCATGATGTTCAGAGCAGGGGGAGAAGTACCCGCTCCGGATGGCAACGTGGGAAAGGTATGAATGGCCCGTGATCCGGCCAGCCATCCGAGTGGTACGCGATCACGCAGCGACCGCCGCCAGCGTTCAATCGATCGCGGCCAGCTTCGCGGTCAGTTCCTCCACCACCTTCTTCTGCGCGGCGATCTCCTTTGCTTTCGCGTCCTGCGCGGAGAGGTTCTGCTTGATGGCGAACTTCAGGTCCTCCACTTTCTTCTTCCCCTCCGCGATGCCGTCGGTGAGCTTGGTGGCCTTTTTGCGCAGTTTCTCCTGCTCCTTCTGCAGCGATTGCAGTTCCTTCCGGTTCTCTTCCGTGGGCGATGTGGTGACTTCCTGCTGCTTGCTGGCCACGGTGGTCTCCATCTTCGTGGAGGCGGCCTCGGTATCGATCTTGTCCTTTTCGTCCTCCACGATGCGGTCCTGCGTCTTGTCGATGCTGTTCTCCGCGCGCTCCTTTTCCTTCACCAGGCCCGCCAATTCGCCTTCGAGCCGCGACTGCAGTTTTTGACCGGTCTCCAGCGCCTTCTGCGCGATGTTCCTTTTCAGCATCACCGCGTTCTGGTACATCCAGTTCCGGCAGCCCTCGCGCTGGCGCTCATCGTTGTCCGGGCCGATGAAGGCCATGTTCACGCGGAACGCGACATGGGCGGTCACCTCATCCGCCCCTTTTTGCTGCACGGCTTTCACGAACACGCGCATCGTGTCAGCGCTCACCTCGGGAAGCCGGGTCCCGATGCTCATCACCTCCTTCTTCCCGGCGATGTCGGCGCTTATCGGCTTGAGCTGCTCCTTGAAGAACCGCTCCACGGCGGGCGCATCGGTGCCCTTGAAGACCACACTGTACGTCGGATACACACCGCCTGCGAAGGCGTAGGAGGTGTTGCGCACCTCGGTCTGG
>JAGODO010000248.1 GCA_017998165.1 Flavobacteriales bacterium
AATTCATCCTGGTCTGCGAAGCCTTCCGGGATGGGGAAGTGGGGCAGGAGGATGTCCTTCTTCAGCTTCAGCATTTCCACCTTATCCACGATCATGCCCGTGTTGTCGAGGGCTTCGGGCAGGTCGTGGAAAGTCGCGGCCATCTGGGCCTGCGTCTTGAAGAAGAACTCGTCGTTCGGGAAGGCGAAGCGCTTGCCTTTCTGCGAGCCCTCATCATCGCCATCCGTGGCCTTGGGCGTGCTCTGCTTCTCGCCGGTGTTCACGCAGAGCAGGATGTCGTGCGCGTTCGCATCGTCCTGGTCCACGTAGTGGCTGTCGTTGCTGGCGATGATCGGCACGTTGTACTTCCGCGCCCAGTCAACGAGCACCTTGTTCACCTGGTCCTGCTCGGGCAGGCCGTGGCGTTGCAGCTCGATGTAGTAGTCCTCACCGAAGAGATCGAGCCACCATTTGAATTCCGCTTCGGCTTTCGACAGGTCAGTCCCGCCGCGCATGATCGCCTGCGGTACGCTCGCACCGAGGCAGCACGTGGTGGCGATGAGCCCCTCGTGGTACTTCAGGATCAACTCCTTGTCGATGCGCGGGTACTTGCTGTAGAAGCCGTCCATGTACCCGAGCGAGCAGAGCTTGCTGAGGTTCTTGTAGCCCTGCGCGTTCTTGGCCAGCATCAGCTGGTGGTAGCGCTTGTCCTTGTCCTCGCGGGTGAAGGTCTTCTTGAAGCGGTCCTCCACCACGTAGAACTCGCAGCCCACGATGGGTTTCACCTTGGGCGTGCCGTCCTCGTTCTTGTGCTTGCCCGCCTCCGCGACGAACTTGAAGGCGCCGAACATGTTGCCATGGTCGGTGATGGCGATGGCGGGCTGGCCATCGGCGGCGGCCTTCTTGAACAGCGCGGGAATGGCGGCGGCGCCATCCAGCAACGAGAACTGGGTGTGGACGTGGAGGTGGGAGAACTTCATCGGAGCAGGAGCGCGAAACTACCTGCGTGAAGGGGAGGAGGGGCGTGGCAGTTTTCCACAAACCGATCCGCTCGCGGTCAGTCGATGAGTTCCAGTTCCTCGTTGCCGATGTTCAATGCTTGGATCAATTGAAGTTCCGCTTGATCCTTGTACTTCATGCATAGGCCGACCTTGCCTGCTGGGTCGATGAATTCTACGGCGTCCACGATCACATGCATGGAGGTATGTAGGTTCAGGGGAATAAGAAGCTTCATGCCTTTGCGGACTTCGCCCCTCAGAATGTCGCCGACGAAGACCAGGACTGAACGGCTCTGGATGATGAACGTGGTCTCGACGTTGAAGGTGGCGCTCACTTGTCAGTCGGATCAGGCGAAAGCTATAGGACAAGGAGCGCTTTTCGTTGCTGCGGATGCACGCCGAGTGCCCAAGCTCCTCCAGGTCTTCACCCGCATTTTGGTCCGCCGGGCACCAGCCCGGCCCGCATACCAGCCTACGGGCCGGGCTGGTGCCCGGCGGACCGGGAGTTTGGATAGCTTCCGTGCATGGCCGACGGCGAAGACGAGCGGTACGGCACTTTGCGCGCAGGGCTCGAAGAAGTAGGCACCTCTGGCGCGCCGTTCTGGTGGGATCGAGGCTATGTGCCGCACATCGAAAGTCACTTACTGAAGCAGCACGTGTGCTTTCGTTTGGCCGACAGCCTTCCTGCCCATGTTGTGGAGGACATGTGGGTGGAACTTCAAGGGACACCACCATCACTCAAGAGCGCGGAGATGGAGAAGCGCGTGATGGCTTACCTCGATGCGGGCCATGGCAGTTGTGTGCTGCGCGAGCCGGAACTGGCGAGCTTGGTGCAGGATGCGTTCATCCGGTTCCATGGCGTTCGGTACACGTTGCATGCTTGGTGTGTGATGCCGAACCATGTGCATGTCCTGTTCCAACCTCTGGATGGCTGGACGATGAGCAAGATCATCGCGACATGGAAGTCGTACACTGGAAGACGGATAAGTGAATGGCGGAAGCAGGCCATGCTGGTGACCGGCAGACCGACAGTCTCGGTGGCCGGCGGACCGGGAGTGTGGCAACGCGGGTACTTCGATCGGTACATCCGCGATGTGGGGCACTATGCGAACACGGTCGACTACATCCAAGAGAATCCAGTGAAGGCTGGTCTGGTGGAGGGCGCTGAGGAGTGGCTGTATTCCTCCGCAGGCATCATCCCACGGTGGTTCGTTGAGGAGGGCGAATGATCTGCCGCGTGGCGCTCGAATGTGACCGTGTGCAGTCCTTAGCGCTCCAATTGTCCCCCAGTTCCAGTCTTCACCAGCATCCCGCGCTCATCGATGGTATACCCCGCATAGAACTCCGCGATGGTGATACCGTCTTTTCCCTCTTCAAAGAACCACGAAGCGCTTGGCGCACGGTGCGCCGTCGACGGAGAACCGCACGGAGTAATGCCCGGGCGGAAGGGATGATGTGTCGAACGTCATCCCTTGTTGGTGCTGTTCGGACCTCACCTGCACGCATCTTCCCTGGGAATCGAAGACGACGGGATCCGTGATCTGCCGGGAACTTAGGACGGTGACCTGTCGCATCCCCGGCGCGTAAAGCAATTCCGGCGCCGGCAGCGCTGTGGTTGCGGCGATGCCGGTCGAAGGGTCGAACACTTGGACAGGACCGTCGATCGCGAAGGAATGCCCCGGGTAGTACGTGAGGCTGAACCCGAAATGGAAAGGCTGCCCGATGTCGGTTACCGCCGGTGTGAACGTTCCCGACCACTTCAGCCATTCGCCATCCACCGTGGGTGTGGGAACGGAATCCCATACGCTGATGCCATCGGGTGATCCGATGTACAGTTGGTAGAGATCGGAGAAGGCGAGCCCGGTAGCCCAATACTTGCCGAAGTAGAAGGACACATCATACGTCGTGTTCTGCATGTTGCCGCCCAATGGCTTCACGATGCCGACCTCCAGGGTATCCACTCCGCCATAGGCCGAGAGGAACGCGGTGGGTCCGGCGTGGTCGGTGAATCCGAAGTCACTGGCGGCCGTCCAATTGTTGGCGGGGTTGAATTCGAGGTACGTTTCGTCGCCCACGGATTCGAACGGATCATCGATCACTTGCGCCGTGGTGGGCATCGCCAACAGCAGAAGCATACCGAACAGCATGTTGGAGGTCTTCCGGAGCATCGGGTTCTTCATGATGGGAAGTCGTGGAAGACCAAGATAGTCGACGTCCGCTCCGCATGAAGGATGTGAGGTGCCCATCCTGTTCCAGGTCTTCGCCCGCATCCCGCGCTCATCGATCGTATCACGGCCCGTGATACCGTTACCCACACCCGGATCCCCATGGGATCCGGCATTGGCAGGGGGTATCACAATTTGTGATACCCCCTGGCCCGACGAAGAACGCCTGGACATGGCCCGGGCGTTCTTCGTTACGGTAGGCGGCGATCAATGCTTGTGCCCGGCGCTGGCGTAATCCACCATGCCCTGGAAGTCGATGACGATGGCGGCCTCGTTGCCCACGGTCCATGCGTCGTGACCGCTGGGCAGCAGCGATACATCACCGGGCTTCAGGTCGTACTCGGTGCCGTCATCCATCTTCACGTGCAGCACACCGGCCACGTGGTATTGGAAGTGCGGGGCCTCGCAGCTCTTGGTCTTGGCGATGGGCATCACGCTGGTGCTCCAGCGCCAGCCGGGTTCGAAGATGGCGCGGCCGATGGTGGCGCCACCGATGGTCACCAGTTCCACGCGTCCTTTCGGGAAGGTGCGCACGGTGTCGGGCTTGTCGAAGCTCTTGGCTTCGCTCTTGATCATGGTCTCGAGCATGGCATCATTGGTGTTTGGGGTTGTGAACGCGTAGGTGAGGGCGAGGAGCGACCCTGCGCCGAGGGCCATCAGGCCGGTGAGCTGGTTCCTTTTCATGTTCCGTGGTTTGATGGGCCAAAGGTGCCCTTGCGCCCAGGCCACATCCTTGGACGGAACACGGAAGAGCTTGTATGTAATAGAGATGGGGAAGGAGGATCCCGGATCCCGCGATCCCGGGTCAAGCCCGGGATGACACTACGCTTTGCAGGCGTCGCCTCCTTCACGGATGTCACGCCGGCCCTGAGCCGGAGTCGCGTGGACCACAACTTCTAGAGCTTGGCCCGGAGCTCCGTGGGCGACATGCCCGAGCGCTGCTTGATGAAGTGGGCGAAGTGCGCCTGGTCGTCGAAGTGCAGTTCCTGTGCGACCTGGGAGATGGTGAGGTCCGTGGAGCCCAGGAGCACTTTGGCTTCCAGCAGGAGCATGTCAGCGATGACCTGTCGCGGCGTTCGGGCGATGGTCTCCTTCACCACATCACCGAGGTGCTTCGGCGTGATGTTGAGTTCGCCAGCGTACCAGCTCACCTGTCGCTGCTCGATGAAGTTCTTTTCCACCAGATGCTTGAAGCGGTTGGTGAGTTCGGCCGCCCGTGAGGCGCCTTCTTTCATGCCATGCGCGTGTGGCCGGTGGATCTCGCGGATCCGCAGCAGCAGGATGTGGATGAGGTTGCGCAGCACGTGGTCCTTCTCGGGGCTGAAGCGCTCATGCTCGCTGATGATGTCACGGAAGGCCTGCTCCAGCAAGGCGCTCTCTTCCTCGCTGACGTTGACGATGTGTTCGGCCTCGAAGTCGAAATAAGCGAACTCCGCAGCGAGCGGTCCTTTGAGCAGCGGTTGGATGAACTCGGTCCGGAAGTGGATGCAGAAGCCCGTACACTGATGGATGTAGCGCGAGGCGTAGACCGTGTTCTCGGGAACGATCACCAGGTCGTTGTGCTCCAACCATCGCTCTTCCGCACCGAGCTGCACATCATGCTCTCCGCCTTTCAGCAGGTAGATGAGATTGAACACGCGCCGCAAGGCGCGGATGCCGGTGGCGGGGTCGACGTTCTTGTGCTTGTCCTCGAGCGTGCCGGGCATCACCATCATGTTGATGTCGTACGGTCGCGGGTCGCGGTTCACGACCTTCTCGAACATTGCGAGGTCCTTGATCAGCAGGATGTCCTTCTTGGCCACGAGGGAAAGTTAGGCAAGCGATCTTCGTCCCATGGACCCACGCCCACCCCTGCCGCCCTTCACCGAGGAGACCGCCCGCCAGAAGATCCAGATGGCCGAGGATGCTTGGAACAGCAGAGACCCGGAGCGTGTGGCCAAGGCGTATACGCCGGACAGCGAGTGGCGCAACCGGTCGGAGTTCATCAAGGGTCGCGAGGAGATCATCGCCTTCCTGAAGCGCAAATGGGCAGGGGAGCTCGATTACCGTTTGAACAAGGAGTATTGGGCACACCACGGGAACCGCATCGCCGTGCGATTCGAGTACGAATGGCATGACGTCAGCGGCAATTGGTTCCGGAGCTACGGCAACGAGAATTGGGAGTTCGACGAACTCGGTTACATGCGCAAGCGCTTCGCCAGCATCAACGACCTGTCGATCGGTGAGGGGGAGCGGCGGATCCTCCCGCGATGAACGCATAAGTTCGAGGCCGCTGCCGTCAGGCCCGAACACCCACCCC
>JAGODO010000020.1 GCA_017998165.1 Flavobacteriales bacterium
GCCTTCACGATGTCCGGCGTATCGAGCCCGTACTTCTTCAAGAGCTGGTCCGGTGTGCCGCTCTCGCCGAAGCTGTCGTTCACCGCCACGTATTCCTGCGGCGTCGGGGCGTGGCGCACCAGCACCTGCGCGATGGTATCGCCCAAGCCTCCAAATCGGTTGTGTTCCTCGCAGGTGACCGCGCATCCCGTTTTCCGGACGCTCGCTAGGACGGCCTCCTCGTCGAGTGGTTTGATCGTGTGCACATTGATCACCTCCGCCTTGATGCCGCGCTTGGCCAGTTCTTCCGCCGCTTGCAAAGCCTTCCAAACGAGGTGTCCGCAGGCGAACACGCTCACGTCGCTGCCTTCGATGAGGCGCTGGGCCTTACCGATCTCGAACGGCATGTCGGCGGGGATGAACACCGGCCACTTCGGGCGCCCGAAGCGCAGATATACAGGGCCCTCGTGTGCACCGATGGCGATGGTGGCCTGTTTGGTCTGATTGAAGTCGCAGGGCACGATCACCGTCATGCCGGGTAACATGCGCATCAGACCGATATCCTCCAGGATCTGGTGGGTGGCTCCGTCCTCGCCGAGCGTCAGGCCGGCGTGGCTCGCGCAGATCTTCACGTTCTTGCCGGCGTAGGCGATGCTCTGGCGGATCTGGTCGTACACGCGTCCCGTGCTGAAGTTCGCGAAGGTGCCCGTGTAGGGGATCTTCCCTCCGATGGTGAGGCCGGCGGCCATGCCCATCATGTTCGCCTCGGCCACACCGACCTGGAAAAAGCGTTCAGGGAATTTCTTGGCGAAGGCATCCATCTTCAGTGAACCGGTCAGGTCAGCACAGAGGGCCACCACGCGTTCATCGCGCGAGCCGAGTTCGAGGAGACCGGCGCCGAAACCGCTGCGGGTGTCTTTCTGGTCGAGTACGGGGTAGTTGTTCATGGGGATCACAGATCGAGGTTGATGGCCTGACCGCTGGTGATGGTCACGTCCTTTTCGATGGAGAAGGCGGTCTGGTGCGCCGTTGCGCTGCGGTAGATCACTTTGTACTCTCCGGGCTGCAGGCGGAACTGGTTGTGCGCGTCGGTGGAGATCAGGTCCGTTACCCAGCGAAGTTCACCGCCGTCCTTCGCGAAGATGGCCCCATGGCCGGATGCCGCCGCATTGATGTTCAACGTGCCGCTGCGTGGAATGCGGACGGGTGTGGTCGCGCTCTGTTTGATGGCCACATCAGGGATGATCGTCCGTGGCAGGGTCAGGATCTCCAGATCGTACAGGCCCGTGCGGTAGCGCTTGCTGGAGTTCATGCGCTGGGCGTTCAGCGTTGCCATTTCGCCGTGCTTGCGCACCACGCATTGCACCTCGTCGCCTGTTTGTGCGGCACCGTCCACGCGGAGTTCGAGCGTGCCTTGTCCGGCGGCGAGCGCGATGATGTTGTGCTGGCCCGGTTCGATGGTCACATTCTCTTTCACGCTGGGTGGCACGGTGTGCGCGACGACCCGATAGGTGAACACCGGATCGATGTTGATCGTGTCCGGTTCACCGCGCAGGTTCATCGTATGCACGAAGTTGAAGCGCTGCTGGCCGGTCTTCTGGTCGTAGAAGGTCACGGGCACGTCGGTCTCTGTCGGCTTCGAGTCATCGGCCACCAGGAGCAGCTGGGTGGTGGTGTTGTTCAAGGCCTGATCGATCACCACGCGCAGCACACGTTCGAACATTTCCGGTGTGTTCGCGTCGTAGTAGTTGCCGATGCACTTCAGGTTGTACTTGCCTGCGTCTTCCAGCCCGATGCCGATCACGAAGGGTTTCAGGACCACGCCCTTCGCCTGCAGGGCGCGGCTCACGGCGCAGGGGTCCTCATCGCATGCTTCGATCCCGTCCGTGATCAGGATGATGATGTTGCGTGAGGTATTGTCCGGGAAATCACCACCGGCCTTCTCCAACGAACGCGCGATCGGCGTGGTGCCGAGGCAGCGTACCTCGCTCATCGTCTTGCGGATGGCGTCGCCCTGATGGGGTCCGAAGGGCACCTCGAGCTTCGTGTCGTCGCAGTCCTGTTTGCCGGGCTCGATGCGTGTCTGGTGGCCGTAGAGGCGCAGCGCGAGTTCCGTGTTGGGCGCGTTCTCGATGGGCTTCAGCGCTTCGAGCAGGATCTTCCGCGAGGCGTTGATCTTGGGCTCGTTCTCCCAGAACGCGTTCATGCTGTTGCTCGCGTCCATCACGAAGAGGATGCGGGTGAGGGGCGGCTTCTTGTCGCGTTGACCTTGAGCCGATGCGGGACCTGTGAGCAATACGCAAACCGCGAACGTCAGGAGGTCCGGGATCCGCAACCCCCGGGTTGTCGGTTGCCGGTTGTCCATTGTCCGTTGTTGTGGGAACAGCATGTGAAGCCATCCAAGCGCGCCATCGGCAGCCTGACAACCGACGACCGACAACCGGCAACCGTCCATCTCAGTAATCCCCCAACGTCTCCGGCAGCTGGGAAAGTGCTTTGGCGAGCTGTTCATCATTCGGCGGGATGCCATGCCACTCATGGCTGCCCGTCATAAAGTCAACTCCCATGCCCATTTCGGTGCGCATCAGGATGCAAACGGGTTTGCCGCGACCGGTCCGGCCCTTCGCCTCGGTGAGCCCCGCGAGCACAGCGGCCATGTCGTTGCCCTGCATTTCCAGCACATCCCAGCCGAAGGCCAGCCACTTCGCCTTCAGGTCTCCGAGGGGCATGATCTTCTCCGTGTCGCCATCGATCTGGCGGCCGTTCCAATCAACGGTGGCGATGAGGTTGTCGAGCTTGTAGGCGGGCGCGGCCATGGCGGCTTCCCAGATCTGGCCTTCCTGCAATTCACCGTCACCGTGGAGGGTAAAGACCAGATGCGGATCCTTGTTCAGTCGTTTGGCGAGCGCAGCGCCGATGCCCACACTGAGACCTTGCCCGAGGGAGCCGCTGGCCATACGGACCCCGGGCAACCCCTCGTGCGTGGTGGGGTGTCCTTGCAGGCGCGAATCGAGTTTGCGGAAGGTCTTCAGTTCGCTCACCGGGAAGTAGCCGCTGCGCGAAAGGACGCTGTAGAACACGGGGCTGATGTGACCATTGCTCAGGAAGAACACATCCTGCCCGATGGCATCCATGGAGAAGTTCTTCGGGTCATGCCGCATCAGATGGAAATACAGGGCGGTGAAGAGATCGGTGCAGCCCAGCGAACCGCCGGGATGGCCGCTCTGGCAACCGTGTACCATGCGCACGATGTCGCGGCGGACCTGCGAGGCGATGCGTTGCAATTCCTCGGTGGAAGTCTGGGAAGCCTTGACCGGTGCGGGTTCTGTCATGCGTGACAATGGTGTTGGAGCGGGGCGCGACGAAAGTACCCTGAGGCATATCGGGGTTCCGGTGCGTGGATAACTTTTGAAAAATGCCTTACGTCCGAAGGCTCCTGCCGGGCGCTTGATCGGCCAGTGTTCCGGTCATGAACAACGCATTGAAGCAGGCGAACAGGACAACACCCCATTGCCGGGCGAGCACGTTCTCGGTGAGCATGCACAGCAGGAGGAACACGAGGAAGGCGAGGTACGCGGTGTCCCGCTGACGCCAGGCATGGCGGAGGAGCACGCCGAACCAGATGACGAAGAGCAAGAGACCGATCACCCCGAAGCATAACCACCAATGGAGGATCTGGTTGTGGGTTCCATAGCTGCCATCGAGCAGCAACGGGATGTTGAACTGGCGATAACAACGGTCCAGCGTGGCTTGGGCGTCGCTCTGACCGGTGCCCAAGAGCCAGTGTTCGGCGATCGTTTCTTTGGCGCACAGCGCGAGCGGCAGACGGATGTTCGTTGAGGTGACCTCGCTCTGAGAAGCCGGGGCGACCTGGCCATGGAGCGCCTCCGACATGCGCTGGCGCATGCCCGGTGACAGAACGATGGTGAGCAGCACCGCACCGAAAGCGCCCAACACGGTGCGCAGCGCGTTCTTTCGCGGGACGCGCAACAGGGCGATGAGCGAAACCGCCGCGAGAAAAGCGACGAGGGGCATGCGCGAGGCCAGAAGCACACCGGCGACGAAGAGCAGGACGGTAGCGATGCGGCGCGCGGTGCGATAAGTCGCGTTGTCGAGCGACCGCAGCAATTGGAAGACCGCCCCGAGGAAGAAGTAGTACGCGGCATACGGCGGATGCAGTCCGGTGACGAGCCCGAACATCGCCCGATAGTTGTAGACGTATCCCGGTTCCGCCTCCAAAGCTGGTGGTACTTCGGTGAATGCCACGCTGATGTTCGCACTGAACGCGAGCAGGATCGCGGATATGCTGAACACGTCGATCATCGTTCCTCGGAAACGGGCGGTAGCGGGCGCGCCGAGCAGCAGGAACCCCAACGGGAACAAGAGCAACGAGGAGCTTCGCTCAGTGTACTTCCAGCCCGATACCAGGTCCGCGGCCCGGAACATGTCGATGAGCATGAGCAGGAACGGCAGCGCCAGGAAGAGGGTCCAGCGGAATTGCCGGCGGCTGATCGGCACCGGATCGAAGCAGGCCCGCAGCAGGAGCACGAGGAACCAGAACGCGATCACCCCGATCATCGGTCTCATGCCCAGCAGCGGCATGCATGCGAGAACGAGCGTGGCCAAAGGCACCGCTATCCACAGAGCACCGCGCCACCACTGCTCAGGCATCGCCGGTGGCCTTGGTGATGATCGCGGCGATGCGCTCGCGGAAACGTTCACGGGAGAACGGTGCCATTCCGGCCCGAAGACGCTGAGGCGAATGGGCGGTGGCTTGGCGCTCGTGGCCCAGAACCGCTTCCCGGATACTGGCGGGCGTATCCGTATCGAAGAAACGTCCGCCATTCGTTTCGTCCACCGTCTCCAGGTACCCACCGGCGCGCAAAGCGATCACCGGAGTGCCGCACGCCTGTGCTTCCAGAACGGTAAGGCCAAGATCCTCATGCGCCGCGCATATGAGCGCCGCGGAGCGCTGCATCAGCTGGACCAGCCCATCCTGTGGCAGCTCTCCGGTGAACCGGACGTTCGCGTTGGCCATGGCCCGAAGCCGTTCCATTTCCGGCCCATCACCGACGATGGTCAGGCGGTGCCCGGGCAGTTCACGGAACGCTTCAACGATGTGGTCGACACGTTTGTACGGCACGAGCCGGGAAGCCACGAGATAGCCTTCCCGCGCTCCTTCATGAAGAGCGAAAGCGTTCAGGTCCAAGGGTGGGAGAACGACATCCGCATCGCGCCCATAGATGCGTTCCACACGATCGGCCACGTTGCGGCTGTTCGCGATGAAGTGGTCCACGCGATCGCTGTTCGCCAGGTCCCAACGCCGCATCCGGCGGAGGAGGCGCTTCAGGATCCACGCTTTCCAGGAGCGCATGCCGTGATCGCGGAGATAGCCTTCTTCGTTCACCCATGCCCAGCGCATCGGGGTGTGGATGTAGCATACGTGTTTCTGCCCCGGCCGCTTTCGCACTCCCTTGGCCACCGCGTAGCTGGAGCTGATGATCAGGTCATGACCACTGAGGTCCAACCCCTCGATCGCCCAAGGGAAAAGAGGCAGGTACCAGCGGAATCCCGTCCGTGCGAACGGCAGTCGCTGGATGAACGATGTGGTGGCCCGCTTGCCCTGGAGAATGCGAGCGCGGTCCTCCTCGTCCAGGAAGTCAACGAGGGCGAACACATCGGCGTTGTAGAGGTCGACCAGTTCGCGGGTGACTTTTTCGGCTCCACCGCTCTCGCTCAGCCAATCCTGGACAACGGCGACGCGCATCACGCGTGGATCACGGTGTCCAGCGCGTCGTGCAAAGCGGCCGTCGTCCTTTCTTCCGTGAAGGTCAGCGAGCGCTGGCGTCCTTTCTCCACCCATTCCGGCCGGTGCAATGGATCGTTCATCGTCACCATCGCGCGCATCATGTTGCGCGTGTATCCGATGTCCGCCACGAGCACTGCGTCGCCGAATTGCTCGGTGAAGACGTTGAGGTAGGATCCGATCACCGGACAACCCAGGGTGATCGCTTCGAGCACGGGGAGGCCGAACCCTTCGTAATAGGAAGGCTGGATCAACGCGATCGCCCCCCGGTAGAGCGCCCCGAGACGCGCGTCGTCCACATCCTTCATCACGCGGATACCAGGATGCTCGGGGATCATCACGGGGGAGAAAGCCCGGTGTTCGCGACCGACGATGACCAGGTCGAATTCCGCATTGCGCAGGCCCGTGTACCAGTTGAGCGCCCGGTCGATGCCCTTGCGCGGGTCGAGCGACGCGACCACCAGGTAGTAGGGCCGCTCCATGGCGGCGCGGCCATGCCCGTCCAAGAGCGAAGGCAGAACGAAGGGCGGTACGACATGGGTCCGCTCGCCATCCGCTCCGTAATACCGCATCAGTTCGCCGCGCACCGTGCCGCTCACCGTGATCACACGCTCAGCCCGGCGGACCATGCGTGGAATGAGCAGCTTGTACCACGTGGCGAAGCGCGTGTTGAACCACTCCGGATGGTGCAGGAAAGCGAGGTCATGCACCACGGGCACATGGCGCTGGGCCCGGAGGGGGCCCGTATTCGCCGGGGAGAGCAGCGTGTCGCCGTTGGCCAGCGCGCGGGGCAGCTCCACTTGCTCCCATACATGGCCTGATGTGTTGCCCAACCGCACCACCTCCAGTCCGCTGGCGTCCACCTCCTCAGGGGCCCCCTTCGGGACGATGACCCGGCTGTCCGGCCATTCGCGCGCGATCACCCGCAGCAGCAGGCGGCCGTAGCGCTCGACGCCCGTGATGGGCCGGGCCAGGAAACGGCCATTGATCACGAGCGCCATGGAGAGAGGAAGGACAGGGGTGGTTGCCGCGAAAATAGACGGTGGCCGTGAGGTGGGCGGCCGCTCGTGCGACCCGTCTAACTTGCGCTGCGACCGATGGAAGCCGTTCTGCCAGCCAACCGATTACGCCGCTCCCACGCGTCTTTGCTGCTGGCCCTGGCCTGGAAGAACGTCCGGTTGCGCTACAAGAGTTCCTTGCTCGGCTTCGCGTGGACCTTGCTGAACCCGTTGCTTTTCCTGCTCATCTTCCTGTTGATCTTCAGCCAGGCCTTTCCACAGGTGCCGAACTATCCGGTCTTCGCCCTCACCGGCCTGGTGTTCTGGACCTTCTTCTCCACGGTGAGCGGCCATATGCTGGGGGCATTGGTGGAGAACGCCAACGTGCTGAAGAGCCTCGCGGTCCCCCCGCTGGCCTTTCCCCTCGGTCAGTTGCTCGCGGGCCTTTTCAACCTCGCCCTCTCGTTCATACCGTTGGCCCTCATCCTCGGTTGGTTCGGTTGGCATCCGCTGGCAATGCACCTGTTGATCCTGCCCGCCACGGCCCTGTTCACGATCTTCATCTTCGGTATCGGGCTGGGGCTGTGCGCACTCAATGTCTACTTCCGCGACATCGGCCTGCTGTGGAGCGCGCTGCTGCCGGCTTTTTTCTACCTCACCCCGATCGCGTACCCGCCGGACCTCGTGCCGGACCGCTTGCGTTGGATCGCGGAGCTGAACCCCCTTTACCACTTCATCGCACTCATGCGCGCGATCATCGTGGAAGGCACCGTGCCTTCAGCGGACGCTTGGATCATCACCACCATGCTGGCCGCCGTGACGTTCAGTTCGGGCATGACCCTTCATCATTTCCTGCGGCGTGGCTACATCGCGAACTACTGAGATGGGCCAGGTCGAACACCGCATCGAGGTCCGCGGCTTGAGCGTGGATTACCTCGTGCAACGGCACGGTTCACGCAGCATCAAGGAATACATCGTCTCACTCGGTTCGAAAAGGTTGCTGGAACGCAAGCGCATCCTCACCGGCATCGACCTGTCCGTTCGGGCCGGCGAGTGCTTCGGGATCGTTGGGCGCAACGGCAGTGGAAAGAGCACCTTGTTGCGCGTGCTGGCGGGTATCGTTGAACCGGTGGAAGGCTCGGTGAGGACACGCGGGACGGTAGCGCCGATGCTCGGATTGGGCGTGGGATTGGAACCGGAACTCACCGGCATCGAGAACGCCAAGCTCTGTGCGACACTCATGGGCTGCGACCGGTCCGGCGTGCAACGGACCTTGGCGAACGTCCGGTCGTTCAGCGGCATTTCCGAGGACGACCTGGGTATGGCGGTGAAGCGCTACAGTTCGGGCATGATGGCGCGCCTCGGGTTTTCCATCGCCACGGCGAACGAACCGGACATCCTGCTGGTGGACGAAGTGCTCGCGGTGGGTGATGCCGGTTTCCAGCGCAAGTGTTACGAACGCATCGAGGTCATGAAGCGTCGCGGTGGAACGGTGGTGCTCGTGAGCCACTCACTTGGCGAGGTACAGCGCCTGTGCGATCGGGCGGCCTGCATGGAGCAAGGGCACGTGGTCAAGGTGGGGCATCCGCACGAGGTGGGTATGCACTACCATGAGCTGCTCGGAATACCGGAGGCGCCATGAGTTCGCGGCCCGAGGAACGCACCGTGATGGAGCGCGCCGGCATGGTGGGCGTCGTTGATGTGGTGGTGCCCTGCTTCAATGATGGGGCCTATCTCATCGAAGCCCTGTCCAGCCTCGGCAGCGGGCGTGGCAAGGGTGAAGGTGTGTTCATCGTGAATGATGGGAGCACGGATGCGCACACGCTGGATGTGTTGGCCGGCCTGCGTATGCGCGGCTTCCGGGTGATCGATCAGGAGAACAGGGGGCTTTCCGCGGCGCGCAACACGGGTTGGCGCGCATGCACGGCGCCTTGCGTGCTCTTCCTCGATGCGGACAACAAGGTCGATCCAGCGCTGCTGGGCAGGGCAACGGCCGTGATGGACAGGGAGCCCTCAGTGGCTGTGGTGTATTCGGACAAGCTGGAGTTCGGCGGGCGCGATGGCATCGTGGAGCAACCGGAGGTCACGCTCGGCCACCTGCTCATCGGCAACAGCATCGATGCATGCGCGGTGGTGCGCCGCGAGGTGCTTGAAGCGCTCGGTGGCTATGACGAGCGGATGCGCGACGGCTATGAGGACTGGGAACTGTGGATCCGTGCCATGGCGGCCGGTCATGGTTTCAGGCGGATACCCGAGCCCCTTTTCAGCTATCGCGTGCGGGAAGGGTCATTGGTCTCGCGCGCCTCGCGGCCGGATATCCGCGCGTCCATCGTGGCCTACGTGGCCCGGAAGCACGAAGCGCTTTTCGTTCAGCATGCGCACACGGTCGTCACCGAACTGCATCGGATCCAAGCGCACGATCGCCTGTTGGTACTGGGCGCGGAGAAGGTGGCTTCGGAAGCGAAGGCGAGCGCCGCGCAAGCGCTGCGTGCGGCCCGAGAGGCCGGGGATGCCTTGGTCGTGCTGCGGCAGGATCGCGAGGAGCAACAGCAGGCCATCGGGGAACTGCATGAGCGTTTGGAGCAGGGCGACGATGCCCTTGCGCTGGCCATGGAGGCTACCAGGCGGACGGAAGCCGCCCTGGAACAACTCGCACGGGAGAAGGATGCGTTGGCCTCCGAAGCGCACCGCCTGGTGGGCGAGGTGGACAAGGCGCTGCGCGCGTTGGATGTGCATCGTGAGCATGGGCGCGCGCTGCAGGCCCTGCTCGGGCAATACGAGGAGCGCATCAAGGCGATCGAGAACAGCAGGCTCTGGCGGATGCGCCGTGCGTATCACAAGATGCGCGCCCTGCTGCGCACCGGAAGCAGCACATCGAAGAAGGGCTTCAAATGGCTCCGCCGCATCACGTTCCTCGTCAGCGGGAAGGGGCGTTCCATCCTGCGGAAGTTCCTGGCGAAGGTCTTCCGCACCCTGTACCTCTGGACGGAGATACGGCCGGTGCGGATCCTGGTGGGAGAGGAGCAGTTGCGCGCCGCCGTGGTCGACCATGCGGATCCGTACGCGCAATGGATGTCGCGGCACTTCGCCCGCCCCAGCGATCTGCAGGGCTATCGCGAGGATGTGCCACTGCTCGCCTACCGCCCCCTGGTGAGCATCGTGATGCCCGTATACCAGCCGCCCATCGAACTGCTGGATGCGGCGATCCGCTCCGTGGTGGACCAGGTGTATCCGGACATCGAGCTCTGCATCGCTGATGACCGATCACCGGATCCGCGCGTGCGGAAGTGCCTGGAGGAATGGAAGGCGAAGGATCCGCGCATCAAGGTGGTCTACCGCACGGAGAACGGGCACATCAGCAGGGCGAGCAACAGCGCGTTGGAACTGGCCGCAGGCGAGTTCACCGCACTGATGGACCACGACGACCTGCTCGCGCCGGACGCCATCTATCACATCGTCAAGCGCCTCAACCTCGATCGGTCGTTGGATCTGCTCTACACCGATGAGGACAAGATCGATGAGAGCGGTACGCACAGCGATCCGCATTTCAAGCCACAGTGGTGTCCGGACCATCTGCTCAGCCGCAACTACTTCGGGCATCTGGTGGTCGCGCGTACGGCCCTGCTCAAGGACATCGGTGGGTTCCGCGCGGGTTTCGAGGGCAGCCAGGACTACGACCTCCTGTTGCGGCTCACCGAACGCATTGAAGCCGGCGCCGGAGGAGAGGGCAGGGTGAAGGATCGCATCGCGCACATCCCTCGCGTACTCTACCACTGGCGCATCCATGCGGGCAGCGCGGCGCGGGGCGAGGACGTGAAACCCTATGCGTACGACGCCGCCAAGCGCGCGCTCACCGAGGCGCTGGATCGGCGCGGAGAGCCTGCGGAAGTCTCCTTCCTCTACGGGTTCCGCGGATACGATATCCGGTTCACCGCACCGCTGAAGGGCAAGGTGAGCGTGATCATCCCGACGAAGGACAAGGCCGACATCCTCGCCACCTGCCTCCGTTCCTTGTTCGCGCTCACCGACCATCCGGACTTCGAGGTGATCGTGGTGAGCAACAACAGCACGGAGCGTTCGCTGTTCGACCTGATGAAGGAGATGGAACGGGCCCATGGCGATCGCTTCCGCTGGTTCGAGCACAACGCGCCTTTCAATTTCAGCGGACTGATGAACGAGGGTACGCGCCGGACGAAGGGCGAGCACATCCTCTTCCTGAACAACGATACGGAGATCATCCACGCGGATTGGATCCGGGCGATGCATGCCTGGAGCCAGCGCGGGTCGATCGGTGCTGTCGGGGCCAAGCTGCTCTATCACAACGACACCATCCAGCATGGCGGGGTCGTCATCGGCCTGGGCGGCGTGGCCGGCCACGTGTTCACCGGCACCCACAAGGATGGTCCGGGTTACTTCAACTACGTGAACACCATCAACAACTACAGCGCGGTGACCGCTGCGTGCATGATGGTGGAGCGCACGAAGCTGGAGGCCATCGGTGGATGGGAGGAACTGTTCACCGTGGAATACAACGACGTCGACCTCTGTTTGCGCCTTCGCGAGAAGGGCTGGAACAACGTGTACCTGCCGCATGTCTCGTTGTACCACTACGAGAGCCTCACGCGCGGTCATCCGCACATGACCAAGGAGAGCTATGAGCGCCACCTGCGGGAAGTGGGCCTGTTCAAGGAACGTTGGAAGAAGTACATCGACGACGATCCGTGCTACAACCCCAACCTGAGCAGGGGCAGGCACGACTGGCACTTCCACCTGTAGGGTCCTTTCGGGACTGGTCTTATACATGTGTCTCGCTGAGCCCGTCGTCAGCGAGACACATCAGGGGTACTGTGGAATGGAAGGGGGCTCCCGCCTCAGAGCGGATCGGTGAGTTTGTCCTCGAGGAGGTCCGGTAGGAAGAGTTCCATGATCTCCTGCACCACGATGTCCGGCTTCTCCTTTTCCACGATGTCCGGGATCAGGATCGGTGTCCACACGTACACGCTGCGGCTGAAGTGCTCGTTGAGGTAGGGCATCAGGTAGACGGCGAAGCTGTCGCGGAACATGAGCAGCTTGGGCGCTTGGGGATCGGGCCCCATGGTGAAGACGGGCTTGTACTTGAAGAAGGCCGAGGCTGGCAGGGCCTCTTCCGGCAAGGGCTGCGCACGGAACGGGACTTTGGGGATCATCATGTAAGTCACCCGTGTCAGCTTGTCGTTCAGCGCGATCTGCATGGCGAGGTCACCGTTGTCGTTCGTATCGGCCCTCACGGTATAGTCGCCCGCACGGCAGGCCGAGCCGAGTTCCGGATGGTCCTTCAGCATCTCCTTCATCAGCGCGCGGTAGCCGACGAAGCCGCCCCACGGGTTCCAATGGATGTCCGTGGTGTAGTAGATGTCCCGCGTTTTTTTCGCTTCCGCCAGTTCATGCCGGATGTCGATGAGCTTAACGGAGCAGTGCTCATCCAGGTAGTCCTTCAGGTCGTCGAGTTCCGAGCGGTCATCCACCTTGCGGAACTTGTCCGGCAGTTTCTCCGGGTACATCGTGGCTTTCAAGGGCGGCACGATCAGGTAGTAGTCGATACCCCGATCGGCGAGCCATTTCTTCCGATGGTCGAGCCGCGCGGCGATACGCTGCATTTCAGCCTCGGTGAACACCGGCAGGTGGCGGTAGAATTTCTCGACACCGGGCTTGATCAGGAAGAGGTAGCCGTCCTTGCCGAAGACCAGGTTGTCCGGCATGCTGGAGCAGTGCAGCACGTACGTATGGAACAGCGAGTTCCAACGGAAGAGCATTTTGCGATAGCCGAAGTGGTCCGAGTAGAAGCGCGCGTGCTTGTCCGGGAACTCCTCCAGTGAATGCAGGCGTAGCAAGGGTTTTTCGGCGAGCGGGCGTTTTTCCGTGTCCGCGACAAAGGGCTCGAGAGGCAGTAGTTCGCTGAGCATCGGCAGGCTGATCATCGCGCAGAACAGCAGACCTGTCGCCATTTCCACTGGTCGGGCCGAGGTCAGGAGCGAGGCGAGCCGCTTGTTGCCCGCAAGCCCGGCGAAGCCCGCGATGGCGCAAACGATCCCCGTCCAGAAGGGCAGAGGGCCATTGCCGCTGGACTCCCAGAGGGCACGGACATCCTCGCCGATATCCTTGTCGCAGTAGAGGAAGGGATCATTGCCCCGGAAACGGATGCACAGCGTGCTGTCGCGCAGCCCATATTCCTGCACGTGCTCGTTCGTCTTGAACAGGTCATGCAGTTCCGCGGCATTGAAACGCAGCGCCTCATCGTTGCAACGGAGCGTCATGGAGTGGATGTGCAGGCTGTCCTGCTTGTTCCCGGGATCGAAGCGCAGGAATCTGAACAGCGTGTCCGAAGGCATCCGGAAGTTGAGCAGCTGATGACCGCGGGCGGCCTGCACCGGGGAGTTCACGTAGTAGCCCTGGCTGAACCCTCCGGGCTTCTTCGAGTAGAAGATCTGGAAGTTGTCCTCTTGGAAGGCGCTCACCTCCATTTCCACCACGAGCGCGCGGTCGCGGAAGTTCACGTTGTTGGCGATCCCCTTTCCGAGGAAGAAAAGGCCGATGGCTATGGTCGCCGCGACGATGAGTGCCGCAGGTGGGGCAGGTTCGGACGTGTGCCGTTCCCGGGGCGTGTGTGCGGCTTTGGGGCGCAGAACGACGGAAAGCACCAGCGCGCAAACGCCACCGATCAGCCCGGCCAGCAGGAGCGGCCCGGCGAGGGGTCTTCCACCATCCATCACCGCGGCGATGATCGGGCGCAGGTCCTGCGTGCTGGCGAAGTAGGGATCCCCGCCCGTGCATTTCAGCGTGATCACGTTCCTGTTCGTGTCGGGATCGAACACCTCCAGGTCATGGGCGGCGGCGAATCGCTCGGCGATGTCCGTGCATTCCAGCCTTTCTGTGCGGTAGGGCCCCTGCAGTTCGATGGCCACGAGGTCCATGCGCACGGCCTGTGTTCCGGGATCGAATCGCAAGCCCTGCACGTTCACCGCGCTTTCCGGCAGGATGAAGCGCACGCGCTGGGTCTTGATGTCGGGCGAGACCAGCGCGGGGCTCACCCTTTCAGGTGTATACCGTCCCGTGCCGTCGTCCCAATAGAGCTGGAAAACGTCCGTACAGGACGTGTTCACCTCCATCGTTACCCGCAGCCCGCCCGGTAGTGGCGACGGGCGCAGTGCCCACCACGCGATGGCTGTCACCAGCACCCCGATGGTCCAGGGCAGCCAAAGGCGCAAGGAGGCGTTCCGCATGCGTTCAGAAGCGGAAATAAATGAAGGGTGAGAACGTGCTGCTCGACACCTGCATGGCCACGCCGAGGAACAGGAGCACGACGCCGGCGAGCTGCGCCACGGCCCAGCCGCCTTTGGGCGCTGTTTCGCCGCCGAATGAGGGCAGACGCAGCAGCCGGCCGAGGAGCGCATGGGTATTGAGCGAGCCGAGGACGCCGATCACGAGCGCGAGCACGGTCACATTGCTGAGGTACAATTCCGGGTACGTGAGCACCGCGTCGCCCGCACCGGGGTTCCAAAGGGCTTTGGCGAACTCCCACGCGCCTGCGATGTCCAGTATGCGGAAGAAGGCCCAGGCGGTGAGCACCACAGCGAGCGTGTAGACCTGGCCGATGATGCGTGGAAGCTTGTCCAGGACCTTGCCGAAGCCGACGCGTTCCACCACCATGAACGCGCCATGGATCATGCCCCACACCACGAAACTCCAGCTCGCGCCATGCCAGAGCCCGGTGAGGAAGAAGATCAGGAGCAGGTTCACATAGGTGCGTACCGTGCCATGGCGATTGCCCCCCAGCGGGATGTACACGTAGTCGCGGAAGAAATTGGTGAGGCTGATGTGCCAGCGCTTCCAGAACTCACGGAGGCTCGCTGCGATGTAGGGCCGGTTGAAGTTCTCCAGGAAGCGGAAGCCGAACATCCGGCCGAGGCCGATGGCCATGTCGCTGTACCCGCTGAAGTCGAAATAGATCTGTACCGCGTAGGCGATGATGCCGAGCCAGGCAACGGACATCACCACGGTGTCCGGCGCCTCCTTGAAAATGGG
This sequence comes from Flavobacteriales bacterium, assembly GCA_017998165.1. Lineage (GTDB taxonomy): Bacteria > Bacteroidota > Bacteroidia > Flavobacteriales_F > PHOS-HE28 > PHOS-HE28. Next base: position 14,845 of record JAGODO010000020.1, read on the forward strand.
ATCGGCGATGCGCGCGCACTGGTCGGCGATGAGCACCTTCTTGGCCAGGCCGATGATGAAGCGGCGCACCCCGAGCGCGAACCCGCTGATGTCCATCTTCCGCGCTGTGAACTGTTCCGCCACGTCGTGATAGCGGATGATGGGGCCGGCCACGAGCTGGGGGAAAAGGGCGATGTAGAGCATCGCGATGCCCGGACTGCGCTGGGCCTGGGCATCGCCGCGGTACACGTCGATCACGTAGCTCAGGCTATGGAAGATGAAGAAGGAAACGCCGACGGGTAGATGGACCGGATCAATCTCCAGGGCCATGCCGCGGCCGGCGAGCAGCACGTTGATGCTATGGGCCAGGAAGTTCGCGTACTTGAACCAGACGAGCGCGCCGAGGTTGGCCACCACCGCGATGCCGAGCACGAGACGCGGCGACTTCCACCGCTCGATCGCCAGGCCGCACAGGTAGTTGAACAGCGCCGTGCCCACCATCAGCAGCACGTACGCCTTCTCGCCCCAGAAGTAGAAGGCCAGGCTCGCGATCAGCAGCACCGTGTTCTGGCCACGCCGGTTGCCGGCCATCAGCACCAGTAAGAGGGTGAGGGGCAGGAACTGGAAGAGGAAGACCGGCGAACTGAAGACCATGGCCCGGAGCGGGGTCGGCGAATGTAGAGGGGGCTCAACAGCGGGCGGTTGATGAAGTGATGTTAAGTCAATGTTAGATCCATGTGAAACCCGTCTTATCTTGGTGGCGTTCAAGGCCATCATGAACCCCATCAAGACCTTACTCCTCTGCGCAGGAACCTTCCTCTTCGCCGTGGCGAACGGCCAGGACATCATCGCGCAGGAATTCCATCCCAATGGCAAGGTGAAGAGCACGCGTTTCCATGACGGGCAACGTGAGCGGTTCATGACCTACTTCGAGACCGGTCGCGTCAAGGAGATGGGCGCTTTCCGCGATGGCCACCGCGATGGGGTCTGGAAGCAGTTCGACGAGAACGGGGCGGTGCTGGCGAGGGCCGAGTTCATCAACGGCCAACGTCAGGGCACTTGGGAGTTCCGCGATCCGGCCAACCGGCTGAAGGTGCGCCTACAGTACGTACAAGGTGCGCTGGCGCGTGGTGAGCAGTTCGGGGATAGCGGTGAGCTGATCGCGCAGCGCACATACTGAGCGTGTAGAGAAGAGCTTTTGCAAGGCGGCTAGAGGCCGCCTTCGTTGTTCCTGTTCGGCGGATCGAAAAGCCCGGTGATCCCCTTGTTGCGGATGATGGCGATCACCAGCAACGCCACGCCGATGCCCAAGCAGGTGTGAGCCGCGAGCCGGAGCAGGCCGCTCATCGGCCAATGCATCAGTTTGAACAGGGTGCCGGCCAACAACCACCCGATCCCCATGAACAGGATGATCGCTGCGACCCTTCCCATCAGCCCTTCTTGAACAGGTTGCCCTTCTCCTTCATGGCCTTGAACTCGATGGCGTGCCCATCCGGATCCTCGATGAAGAAGCTCATCTGCTCGCCGACCTCATCCTCCATCACCGTATTGGGATCGATGAAGAAGGTGACGCCGATCTTCTTGCACTTGTCGCGCAGGGCCTTCCAGTCGTCCATGTCCAGCACGATGCCCCAATGATCGCTGGGCACGTTGCTCTTGGGATTGTAGACGCGTTGCACGCGCTCATGGCGCGGCACCTCCTGGATGGTGAGCTGGTGCCCGAAGAAGTTGTAGTCCACCCAGTTCTTCGCGCTCCTTCCCTCCGGGCAGCCCAACAGCCCGCCGTAGAAGGCTTTGATGCGCTTGAGGTCCGTGGTGGCGAAAGCGATGTGGAATTTCCCTTGGAGCATGGGTGTTCGCCACGGCTTGGTCCGTAGCCGTGCCGAAAGTTATCGTCGGCATGATCGCCTTCGAGGTTGTCCATCCCGATCAACGCACAGGGATGTCCACAATGAAGAACGCCGCCTCGGGGCGGCGCTCTTCGTCAGTTTTCGGAGCAGGTGTCGGTAACCGGCATTCCATCCGGCCATCACGTTCCCGGGATCGCGAGGCGATATCCGGGCCATCGCATCATCCGCTAATCCTCATCCTCGTCCTCGTCCTTCCCACCGACCTCCTCGGCATCGGCGTCCTCGTCATCCTCGTCACCGCCTTCCATGTCTTTATCGACATCATCTTCTTCCTCGCCCGCACCATCCTCGCCCTCGGGCGTTTCGATGTCCTCGCCGTCTCGGGTGTCCATGTCATCCGCCAGCGCGCCGGCACCTTCCTCCTGGTCGAGGAACTGCTCGATCTCCTCACGGCTCTCGGCGTTGATCTTGATCAGGTAGATGGCATCGCTCGTGCGCAGTTCGATCACGCGCAGGCTCTCGCCCTTCGGCGTGTTCAGTGTGCGGATGTGGCTGTTATCGATGCCGTCAGGATACTGTTCCTGCAGCATTTCGCGCAGGTCATCCGTCAGGGTGTTGAAGGAGCGTATCAGTCGCTGCATGGGAGGAAGGCTTACATGTCCAGTATGTAGGCGAAGATGAGCGGTGCGACAATAGTAGCATCGCTTTCGATGATGAACTTCGGGGTGTCGATGTCGAGTTTTCCCCAGGTGATCTTCTCATTGGGGACGGCACCGCTGTAGGAACCGTAGCTCGTGGTGCTGTCGCTGATCTGGCAGAAGTAGCTCCAGAAGGGCGTCTCGCGTTCGAGGTCCTGTTGGAGCATGGGCACCACGCAGATGGGGAAGTCGCCTGCGATGCCGCCACCGATCTGGAAGAAGCCGATGCCCTCGGTACCGGCGTTGTTGGTGTACCAATCGGCCAGGAACATCATGTACTCGATGCCGCTCTTCATGATGCTGGGTTGGCAGTCGCCGACCATGCAATGCCCGGCGAAGATGTTGCCCAGCGTGCTGTCCTCCCAACCGGGACAGATGATCGGCAGATTGCGCTCGGCGGCAGCCACCATCCAGCTGTCCTTCGGATCGATCTGGTAATACTGCTTCAGCACACCGGAGTTGATCATCTCATAGAAGTACTGGTGCGGGAAGCGACGGCCTCCGCTCGCTTGGTCCTTCTTCCACAGGTCCACCGCGTGCTTCTCCAAGCGGCGGAAGGCCTCGTGCTCCGGGATGCAGGTGTCGGTCACGCGGTTCATGCCGCGGTCCAGCAGGTCGCGCTCTTGTTGCGGCGTGAGGTCGCGGTAGTTGGGCACGCGCTCATAGTGGTCGTGCGCCACCAGGTTCATCACGTCTTCCTCCAGGTTCGCGCCGGTGCAGCTGATGATGTCCACCTGCCCCTGACGGATCATCTCCGCGAGGATCTTGCCGAGCTCCGCTGTGCTCATCGCGCCAGCGAGGGAGATCAGCATCTTCTTGCCTTCGGCCTTGTGCTTCTTGTAACCCTTCGCGGCATCCACCAGCGCGGCGGCGTTGAAGTGCAAGTAGTGCTTCTCGATGAAGCTGCTGATGGGGCGCGTACCGGCGGCACCGGGTGCGGTCACCTTCAGTTCCGGTTTTACGATGGGTCGGGTCGACATTGCGTTGCGCTCACGCCTCAGGGTCTCCTGCGAAAGCGGGCGAAATATAGAGGCGCGTGCTTACGCGCGCGGATGATCCGATGCTTGAAATTCTGCGACCGGTCACACTGGGTTCACGCAGGGTCACCGCAACGCGATCGTATATTCAAGAGCGACACGGAACCTCACGGGTTCACGCAGGGTCACCGCCAGGAGATCGTGCGTTCATGGAAAGTACGGGACCCTGCGAAGAGGATGCCCGAAGGATCCTCTTCGCAGGGTCCGCTCAGTGCCGGAGGTGCGCGTTGGGGTCATGCGGGGAACCAGAAATGGTCATTATCGCTTACCCTTCAGACCTTTGAAATACTTCTTGAAGGCCCTGGACAATTGATAGCGCAACACCCGCTCTTCACTCGGCGAGTGACCATAGACGTGGCTCCACACGAAAAGAGCCACATCGCGGTTCTGGCTGTCGACAATTACGCAGCGCATTTCGCTCCATTGATCTTGGCTACGTGGAACCGACCGACCAAAATGCAGGATACCCAACGCGAACCTGACCCGCTCACGTTCCAGAATGTCCGATAGATCCGCGATGATCTGCGCTACCTGGCTGGTTTTTCCATCAGCGAGTCCATCCATCAGATGGTACACCGCATTGTTGAGGTCGTGTTGCCGATCGGCTGAGGTCTGAAAAGCAGCAATTGTGATCTGTTCCGGGATGACGTCCTTCAGGGCGGCGAGAAGGATCTTCTTGGTCGAGTCTGTCACGGATGAATCGCGGCTTCCGTCGGCATTCAACACTACGACCATTGGGTCGATCAGAGCGATGGAATCAATTTCATCAACATCCGTATCGCCTTGGAAAGCATCTCCAGTGGTGCGATCAAAAAGAACTTGGGCAACACATCCAAGTTGGACGCCAAAGGCAATGACCATCAGGAAGGCTAACCGATGTGGAGTGAGGTTCATTCAAAGAAGTCTGTCAAGAGCATCGAAGTTACGCGCCATGATGACGCGTCTTTGCTCGCGCAGTATGACCGCGAGAAGGCGCACTCCGCGTGAGCGATCGAACGGGAAAGCCCGGAGGCCCCGACGCGTCGGGGCCGAGGACTTGGACGGAAGAGCGCGACGGCGCGCATTTGGCGCCGGCACGCCCAAAAGAAGAAGCTCTACTTCCTCACCAACTCCTCCTGCGGCAGATACCCCAGCAGCTCCATCATCCGTTCCGCGCTCTGCACTTCGGCAAAAACGCGGTCGGTGAGACTTCCGTCGGCATTGCGATCGATGAGGACGTGCTTGGGTTTGGGGATGAGGCAATGCTGGATGCCACCGAAGCCGCCGAGCGAATCCTGGTAGGCGCCGGTGTTGAAGAAGCCGAGGTATTGCTTGCGGTCCGGCCGGTACTTGGGCAGGTAGATGGCGTTCACGTGCTGCTCGCTGTTGTAGTAGTCGTCGCTGTCGCAGGTCATGCCGCCGAGGAAGACGCGTTCGTACTCGTCGTTCCAGTTGTTGATGGGCAGCATGATGAATCGCTTGTTGATCGCCCAGGTGTCGGGAAGCGTCGTCATGAAACTGCCGTCGATCATGTTCCAGCGCTCCTTCTCGTTCTGCTTCTTCTGGCCGTGGATGCTGAAGAAGGTGGCGCCGCTGTCGCTCACGGTGAAGCTGCCGAACTCACTGAAGATGTTCGGCTCCACCACATCGTTCTCGTCGCAGATGTCCTTGATGCGGCCCACGATCTCGGTGATCATGTAGTCCACATCGAAGGTGTGCGTCAGGCTGTTCTTGATGGGCAGGCCGCCACCGATGTCGAGCGTGTCCAGCGAGGGGCAGAGCTTCTTCAGGTCGCAGTACACGTTCACGCACTTGCCGAGCTCGTTCCAGTAGTAGGCGCTGTCGCTGATGCCGGTGTTGATGAAGAAGTGCATCACCTTCAGCTTGAACTTGCGCTGCTTGCTCACCTGGCGCATGTAGAAGGGGATGATGTCCTTGTAGCCGATGCCGAGGCGGCTGGTGTAGAACTCGAACTTCGGCGCTTCCTCCGCGGCGATGCGTATGCCGATGTCGCAGGGCCCGTTGATCACCTCGTCGAGCGCGTGCAGCTCGTTCATGTTGTCGATGATGGGGATCACGTTCACCCCGCTGTTCTTCAGGCGGCCGATGTTGCGGATGTAGCGCTCGTCCTTGTACCCGTTGCAGAGAATAGTGGCGCTACGGCTCAGTTTCCCGCGCTCCATCAGCAGTTCGATGATCTCGATGTCGTAGGCGCTGCTGGTCTCCAGGCTCACGCCCTTCTCCGTCACCTGGTCGATCACGTAGCTGAAGTGGTTGCTCTTGGTGCAGTAGAAGTACTCGTA
>JAGODO010000249.1 GCA_017998165.1 Flavobacteriales bacterium
CAACGCCCGGCTCCCCGAACGACCGATAAGGCACCTGCGCAAAAGAGTAGTCGTAGGTGAGCGGATGTGGCCATACCAGCAGCCGGACGTAGTCGAAGAGCACATGCAGCACGGTGGCGATCTGCTGGCCCACGGTCGCCAGCACGTAGGGGTTGTCCAGTACGCCGGGAACCTCCCGCATGCGCGAGCCGATGATGCCGAAGCGCAGGCCGAGGTACAACAGCGCTGCGGCGCCCAAGGGCCAACAGGTCATGAGGGCACGCTTCCGCGGGGCGCCGTTGAAGGTGAACAGGGCGAGCGGGGCGATCCCGAGCAGGATGATGCCGTTCTCCTTCGACAACAGCGCCAGCGCGTAACAACCTGCGGCCTTCCAGCGATCACCGACGGGCGTTCCATCCCTGTTCCGCAGGAGGAAGCCGAACGTGAGAAGTATGAAGAGCAAGGACAGGATCTCGTCGCGGCTCTTGATGTTCGCCACCACTTCGGTATGCAACGGATGCACAACGAAAAGGACGGTCGCGGCGAGCGCTGCAAGTGGCAATTCCGGGAACACGCTCCGCCGCAAAAACCGCAGGAGCACAGCGCCCGACAGGGCGTACAGCAGCACGTTGATCAGATGCGGCGCGAAGGGCTTGTTCCCGAAAAAGGAAGTCTCCGTGGCGAACATCACCAGGGAGAGCGGCCGATAACGGCCACCGCTCAGGTAGGCGCTCTCGCCGAGCGTGCCGAAAAAACTGTCGTGCGATACGATGTCCGGGATGCCCTGTATGCCCGCCTGCACGTACGGGTTGTCGGTGATCACCAGGCCGTCATCCAGCACGAAGCCGTGGCCCAGTGTATTCGCATACAGCCCAACGGTCAGAACGAACAACAGAACGGACTGCATCCGCACATCCGTCAGCCGCGTCCGCCACGTCCTGGTCTCCGCGCGCTTGGCCATGGCTCCGAAGATGCGATACCAGCGCGTACCGGCCAAGCGGCTCACTCGACCAGCACCCACGTACATCATGATCCGACCGATCCATATGTGGCAGCCAAGCTTACTTTGCTCGCACCACTCCGCCCGATCATGGCCAAGAAGAAGAAGCCAGCCCCGAAGACGTCTTCGTCCCGCAGCAGCGGGAAGAGCGCACGCCCCGTGAAGCAAGCCGCACGCACCACCAGGCCGAAAGGTCCCGCCAAAGCGGCCAAGACCGCTGTCAAACAGGCCAAGCCGGTGAACGTGTCTTCATTCCGCCCCGGCGGGAAGGTCCGGAAGAAGTCTCCTCCCGGCCTGCTGAAAGGCATCAGCGACATCCGCCGATTCTTCTACCGCAACGAGACTCCCATCTACTTCATCAGCGCCACCAACTTCAACCTGCTGGGGGCGGACGAGTGGATCAAAGGCTTCAAGTTCATCACCTACATCGATTGTTTCGATGGGTTGCACCCGAACCTGATGAGCCCGAAGACCGAGGAGCCGCACGAGGAGTTCCAGAGCATCGAGGACATCAACAACTACCTGCTCACCCACAGCGAGGTGCGTGACTATATCGAGAACAGGAAGACGAACGGAAAGAACGGGAAGGCGCTCTTCCTGATGTTCGATGACAAGACCGAAGCGCTCGCGAAGAAAGCCGGTCTGGAAGTGATCTTCCCGCCCGCCAAGTTGCGCAGCTGGCTGGACAACAAGGTGAACACCAACCGTGTGGCCGAGAAGGCCGGTGTGCCCTGCGTGCCCTACGTGCTCCATCCGGTGAAGAACTTCGATCACCTGATGCAAGTAGCATCGAAAGGCAAGCTCGGCAACGACCTGGTGGTGCAAACACCATACGGAGACAGCGGCCACACCACGTTCTTCATCAAGAGCCCCGAGGACTACGACAAGTACGCGAAGGAGATCGAGGCGGAGAAGGAGTGCAAGATCATGAAGCGCATCAACTGCCGGGGCGCGGCCATGGAGGCCTGCGTAACGCGGCACGGCACCATTGTGGCCCCATTGATGACGGAGCTCGTGGGCTTCAAGGAACTCACGCCGTACAAGGGCGGTTGGTGCGGCAACGAGATCTTCGCGGAGACGTTCACCCCGGCCATCCGGCGGAAGGCCCGCAAGTACGCGCGCCTCTTCGGTGACCAGTTGCGCAAGGAGGGTTACAAGGGCTACTTCGAGCTGGACTACCTCATCGACAAGGACAGCGGCGAGATCTACCTCGGCGAATTGAACCCGCGCGTTACCGGTGCGAGTTCCATCACCAATCACGCGGTCTTCGCGCTGAGCGATATGCCCCTGCATCTCTTCCACACGCTTGAATGGATGAATGTGCCGTACGAACTGAACGTCAACGTGCTCAACCGCCGCTGGTCGAAGGACGAGAACATCGATAGCTGGGGCCAGATGGTGATCAAACACACGCAGGACGACATCCGCCGCGTGACCGAGGCACCGCGCAGCGGCATCTGGCGCATGCGTGATGATGGCAGCATCTACTTCTGGCGCATGGATACGCACCGCCGCTACGTGGAGAAGGACAACGAGGCGTTCTTCCTCCGCATCACGCGCGTCGGTGACTGGCTCTATGAAGGCGCTGATATCGGGATCCTCGTGATGCGTGGCCGCATGATGACCGACGACTTCCAGCTCACGCCACGCGCGAAGAAGTGGCTCACCGCGATCCGAGGCGAGTACAAGAGTGTGGTGCCGGGTCAGCAAGCCGCGAACGGTCACGAGCACTTGTTGGAGATCGGAGGGTTCAAAATGATGTAATGCGAGTGGCGAGTGATGAGTAGCGAGTGACGAGTGGCAGCTACGGAGGCAGACTCGCCACTCGTCACTCGCTACTCGCCACTCAAAAGAAGAGAGCGATGTACGTCCACCTGAAACTCGTCCGTGAACCCTGGCCCAGCGAACGCTGGCAGACCTTCTTCGACCGTGCTTGGCCGTTGTTCAAGATCTGGTACGAGGGAGAGGGTCTTGAGAAGCGCCCGGACCTGTTGACCTGTCGGAGCCTGCTCGAGCTTCATATGCCCGAGTTGATCCCGGTGTACAATACGCTCTGCCGGCTCGCCAAGAACGATGATGTCGCCTCACGGTTCCTGAGCATGTGGTGCCCACCACCTTACATGGCCGGGTGCTCCCAAGTCGCCTGGACCAAGGGCTCACCTACGCTGATCCGCAACTACGACTTCGATCCGCGCTACTTCGACGGACGACTCCGCTACACGGAATACTGCAAGCCGGTCATCGGCGTGCAGGACAGTGCGTGGGGCTTGCTCGATGGCATGAACGCGGATGGCCTGGCGCTTTCACTGGCGTTCGGCGGGCGCAAGACCTGGGGAACAGGCTTCGGCATTCCGCTCGTGCTGCGTTACGTGCTGGAGACGTGCAGCGATACCGACGAAGCGTGCGCCGTGCTCTCGCGCATCCCGATCCACATGAGCTACAATGTGACGGTGGTGGACAAGAACGGCAAGTACGCCACGGTGTACATGAACCACGACCGGCCCGCACAGGTGATCTACCAGGCGGTGGCGTGCAACCATCAGCATCAAGTGGAGTGGGATGAGTACGCCGCATTCACGCACACCATCGAGCGCAAACACTTCTTGGAACACAGCATCGCCGAGCCCAAACTGACGCGCCCCGCTCTGCTCAAGCAGTTCCTGAAGCCCCCGCTGTACAGCCAGCAATACCTGCGCGGCTTTGGCACCCTATACACCGCGGCCTACGATGTGGCCAAGGGCCGTGTGCAGATCATCTGGCCAGAGAAGCAGGTGGAAGCCAGCTTCAAGAAGTTCGAGGAACAGGAGGTGCATGTGGTGCTGCTGAAGCCTGTGGGGAGGTACTTGGCGAAGTGAGGCGCGCAAGCGCGCGAATGCAATTAACCGCAGAGAGGCGGAGGGCGCAGAGAATGCGAGACCAAGGACCCATCTGCGTCCTCTGCCACTCTGCGGTCAACCAATTGGCCGCGCACGCGGCCCGTATTTTCGCACCATGCCTGCAACGCTGACCCCCACGCTCTTCTCCCCCGCCAACTTCATCAATGGCTCTTGGTCCTTTGAAGGCGACGGCACCTTCAACACCGTCATCGACAAGTACAACGGTGACCACTTGGCGCGTATCCCGCACGCAACGGAAGCGCAGATGGAAGAAGCCATCACCGCCGCCTACGCGAGTCGCGATGCCGTCCGCAACCTGAGCGCCGGAGAGCGCAGCTCGAAGCTGGAAGCCCTCGCCGCGTTGATCGCGAAGCACGAAGAGGAGCTGGCAGTACTTATCGTGAAAGAAGGCGGCAAGCCCATCGGGTATGCGAAGGCGGAGATCGCGCGGTGCATCACCACGGTGCGCACGGCCGCTTCGGAAGCATTGCGCTTCACGGGCGAAAGCGTGGCATTGGACTACGGTGCCGGTGCCGGGAAAACCGCGTTCACCAAGCGCTTTCCCATCGGCGTCATTGCCGCGATCACACCCTTCAACTTTCCGTTGAACCTGGTTCTGCACAAGGTGGCCCCGGCCATGGCGGTCGGCTGTCCCGTCGTGCTGAAACCCGCACCGCAAGCACCGCTCAGTTCGCTCGCCTTGGGCAAACTCATTGAAGAAGTCGGTTGGCCGAAAGGTGCATTCAGCGTGTTGATGTGCGGTGTGCCCGTCGCTGAGAAGCTCGTGATAGACGAACGCGTAGCGATGCTCAGCTTCACCGGAAGCGACAAAGTGGGCTGGCACCTGAAAGCGATCTGCGGCAAGAAGAAAGTCGCGCTCGAACTGGGCGGCAATGCTTCGGTGATAGTCGATGAAGACGTTGACCTCGCATCGATCGCGAAGACCGTCGCCGTTGGCGCGAACATCTATGCTGGCCAGACCTGTATCAGCACGCAACGCATCTATGCGGTGAAGAGCGTGTTCGCGCAATTCCGCGATCTGCTGGTGAAGGAATATGCCGCGCTGAAGGCCGGTGATCCGAACGATGCGAGCGTGACCGTCGGACCTATCATCGACAAGGGTCATTTCGACAGGATCGCCCATTGGGTGAACGAGGCGGTGGCCGGCGGCGCGCTAGTGCTCTCCGGGGGGAAAGCCGTGGACGTCGACCGGAACATCTATGCGCCCACCCTGCTTACGGGCACGCGCACCGACATGAAGGTGACCTGCGCCGAGGTCTTTGGCCCGGTGGCGATCCTGGAGGAAGTCGCGGACTTCGGCAAGGCGATCGCTCGCGTGAACGATTCCACCTACGGCCTGCAAGCCGGTGTATTCACCGATTCCGTTGCCAACATGAAGCGCGCGCACGACGAGCTGGAGGTGGGCGGCATCATCATCAACAACGTGCCCGGCTTCCGGATCGATAGCATGCCGTACGGTGGCATCAAGGACAGCGGTCTTGGGCGCGAGGGCGTGAAGTACGCGATGGAGGAGATGAGCGAGCCGAGGTTGCTCGTGTATTGATCCGCCTACACGCCTCAGTCCTTCACATACACGGTCCGACGGCGGACCTGTCCTTCCTTGTCGAGCAGAGCGATGAG
>JAGODO010000250.1 GCA_017998165.1 Flavobacteriales bacterium
GGTCCACTGTCCCCAGGGCTCTATATCCTCACCGGCAGGTCCCATGGCAAAGGGGTGCAAGGGCGGTTCATGGTCTGTCATTGAGCATCACCAACCCGCGCTCGGGTGTGCAAGATGCCCGGCGCTCGCCTCAAGAGGTAGTTCTTTCCGCCCGCCTCTGGCGATTTCCAGGTTGGCGGGCTGCCGCACGACGGCGCCAGAGGACATCACGGATGTGCTGGATGTTCAGGCGCGCGATCCGCACTACAGCTATAGGCCGGCAGTCTGGGCCGTGGACCCACATCCGGGTCAGCGTCAAAAGCCGCAGACCGGTGAGCGGAGACAGGTACACCCGCTGCGGCGACCGCGTTAGCGCACCGCTTCCATGGCCGACATGGCCATTCCCAACGTGCGGCCGTACGCATAAGCGGGCCAGGCCATCAGGGGATGCGAGGTGTGCCAGGCCATGCGCTTTTCACGCAGCATGCCCCTCCAGTTGGACGCATTGAGCACGGCACGACCGTAGGTGATGCTTGTGCTGTGGATGCGGGAGGTATGCCACCAACCTGACGGGAAGAAAAGAGTCTCGCCCGGGCGCAGCAGGACACGTGTGGCGCGGGCGCGGGCGAATGCCGGGAAGCGGGAAAAGTCGGGCGCGAAGACATCCGGTATGCGGGAGACGCGTGGGCACCCGGGCTCCGGATAGAGCAGCGGGGTCTGCCTCGGATCGAAAAGCACGAACTCCTTCTCTCCGTGGATCTGGGTGATCTGGGTGTGCATCGCCAAGAGGTCGAAATGGAGCAACGGGAAGCGCGCCCCCCTGCCTCCGAAGAAAAGCTCGTGGGCCTTGGTACCATTCATGAAAGAACGGGGCATGGTCCTGTGGAAGGTGCGGTCCGAGCTCCCGAAGCGCAGATGCGGATGGAGGTCGCGGAGCAGTTCTGGCGCGTGTTCCGCCATGTCAAAACTGTACGGATATGGAGCCGGGTGCTCCGGGCTGGAGACCGCCATGCGATCCAACTGCTCACGCAAAGTGATGGATCCGACATGCACTTCGGCGGTGAGCTCCGGATAGCACCGCCGGAAGAAGGCGGGCGTCCATTTCCACAGCGCCGGCCGCCCTTCCATGATGTCCGGAAGTACGACGGGCCTGTCCGGCAATACCCGAAGGTCCATGTACGCCCGTGCCTTCTTCGCGGACAATCTGGGCACATCATCATCCACTGCGGTCGCACCCCAAGCTTGCTGAACGGCCAACGAATACCCATTGTTCATGATGAACGGGTAACCGGGCCGTAAGAACGCACACGCGGCCATGCCAGGGTACCCGGACGGAGGGACACAGAAGCATGCCATGCGCGGAGGTCCGGCACGAGCGGGGATCAGTGGGATCCGGCGGGGAGCACACGGGGAAGGAATACCCCATATCGGGGATTTTCAACGTGTCGTGCCGCATATTGCCCGTGGGATCGGTCCTCCTCAGCGTATTCGAAACCACACGGTGCGCCCTCCTTGTCACACGTATACCCCGCGCTCCCGGACCACTGGCGCAACACCGGGGTGAAGCGGGATGGCAGGGTCACTGATGATCTTTTCAGGCTTGATGTACCATGGGGATCACGACCGGGTAGTTTGAACCGGCCAATGGAATATTCGTGAGCGATCGTGTTCGAAGGATCGCGGCTACGCGTGTCGCCGGATCGTCGGCTGGCGCGCGAACGGGCCTAGCTTGTGCCGGATCCAACGAACATGACCACCAAGAGAGCGCGCCTGCGGAAGCCGGGCAACGTGCTGGGCATTACCCAGGCGAAGACCCACAACACGCGCGCCAGCCGCAAGGCTGCAACGGCGAAGAAGACGGCACTGGCCAACAACCTGGCCGCTACGGCCAAGAAGGCGGCAACGGCAACGCCGGCCAAGGCAGCAGCACCCTTGAAGGTCGTTGGGAAGAGCGCCCGGAAAAAGAAAGGTTGACCGCACTCGTTGCGCGCATGCCTCGCGTATCGGGTGCGGGTACTTGGGGGCTTTCCTGACAACTTGATGCCGGAGGGCGGCCTACAAGCGCCCGCGCACCTGGCTGTAGGCCGGTATCGCATTGTCATGGGTGTAAGCGCACACGTTGTGATCGATCCCCGGCCGAACGGTATAACGCGGCTGTTGGCCCTACCTTGCACCGTGCCAACGACCCTACTACCCAGCTCCACCGTCACGATCAAACTGAAATTGATCGGGATGGAATCCGCACGGAACCCGGACCTGCTGGAGTTGGTGGAGCGCGCGAATGCGGACGCGGAACTGATAGCCGCGCGCTACACGAAAGCGGGACCTTTCAGCTGTTCCGAGCATCCGGAAGCGACACCGAGCATCGAGGTGACGGCCGGCTTCCGTTCAGCGGTGAAGGTGCGCCAGGTGAAGTTCTGCTGTGCGGCACTCGCTGATCTGGTGAACAGCCGGATGGCGCTCGACATCAAGTAATGTCCATCGACCGGTCCGCTCTCCGGCCTTGATCCGCGGCGGGGACGGCGCTGCGAAGTGACCCGGAATGTCCTTGCCGTGGTCCGATATGCACACGCGCATGAAGTCTTGCGGCAACGGATCGGTCCTGCGCCGATCGCGACCAAGGCGCCCTGGACCTTCAATCTTTTCCGGCCGCGCCCGGGATAGATTCGGCGCGTGAAGCTTGAGTGCCCGAAATGTGGAGCGCCGATCCGGAAAGGGGATGTCGCCTTGCAACAGGGTATCGCCCGGTGCGGCGCTTGCGACGAGTATTTCCGCCTCGCTACGCACCTCCGGTCCGACGAGGAGATCTGACGCTCCGTGAAGCCGTCCTATTCCAAAGTGGTCCTCGAAGAGGGTATGGACCCGAGCCGCATCCGCATACCCGCGCGCGGCTGGAGCTGGGACCTCTGGTTCCCCGCGACCTTCCTGCTCATCGCACTGGTCGTGGTAACGTTCGGCTTCGCACGGGGGGAAGGCTTTACCGTTCCGTTCATTTCCATTGTGTTCGGACTGGTCGCGTTGGCCATGGCGCTTCCGAATTTCCTGCACATCACCATCGTGCTGGGTCCGACCATCACGGTCACCTGGAGGGCTTGGGGGCTTGCGCGCACCAGACGCGGGAGGACGCGCGACCTGATGAAGATCACCGAGAACGTGGTCTATCGCCGCAACTACCAACCCGTTTATGGCGTCGGGCTGTTCTTCAAGGACGGCACCACCATCACCTTCGGTTCAGCGCTGAAGGAGGAGGAACGGAAGTGGCTGATCGGCGAGTTGCACGAACTCGTCATCAAGAGCCGTTCCGCGGAGTCGCGGAGCAAGAGCGGATGGGCCTGAACATTCCCCATTCGGTCATTTTTCGCGCGTGTCCTTCGCACATCGGGCCAAGACCCCAGATGACATGAACGGCCCGGACGAACAAGCTTGAGCTATCGCTCGGACGGGTTCTTGGGCGACATCATCAACGTTGCTCCGCTTCAACACCCCTGCGGAACCGCCGTTCATGGATCTTCCCGGATACTCCGTACGGAGCGCCACATCTTTACATGACAGCACCACTATCCCATCGCTATGACCACGTATGAGAAACCGACCACCGAGCAGAAGCGCCAATGGCATGCCGACCCGTCCAACTGGTTCCTCTGGGGCTTCTATCACAATCCTGAGGACCGGCGGCTTTTCCCGCCGAAGCGTTCACGGCTGGGCTGGACGGTGAACTTCGCCAATCCTTGGTCCATTCTGGCGACCGTTGCGCTCTGCGCCGTGATCGTCGCCGTGAGTTTGCTCTTGATCAAGTAGTATCAGAGCACGGGTCCTCAGCGATCGGCATTCGCGCTCCGGCCCCTTCGTACAAGAGCCACTCCCTGATCAAGCGGCTCCGATCTACTTGGCCGGCACCAACGAGCGTAAGGAGGTAGACGCCGCCGGGTTCCGCAGAGAGGTCCACATGGGTCGGTCTGTCATTGATCCTTGCGCGCTGAACCAACCTCCCCAGCCCGTTCAGGAAGGTGTATTCCTCATAACGGGGATCCGCGACCACGGTGACGCGTTCGCGGACGTGAGGGAAGCGAAGATCGTCGCCGCAGTGGCTATGAGATGGTGCCGTGCCATGGGTCGTTCCGTCGTTTGAAGACGTCGCCTGGTCCACGGAGAGCGGACCTCGCGGCATACGTGCGACATGTTTCAAAGATCGGTCACATGCACCAAGCCATGCCTTACAGTATGCGGTGCATCAGGGCTTCTTTATCCGGTCGATGAGCGCCTGGCAGGTACGCTGGTAGGCCGCGTCCTTTTCCTTGGTCGCTTCCTGGATGCACGTATTCGCTGCGGCCACCGCCTCGTCCTTTCGGCCGAGTTGCTCAAGCGACCGGGCCTTCAGATGCCACAGCCAGAAGTGGTCGGGGTGCGCCTCCAATGCGGGCACCACGTTGTCCAACGCACGCTTGGGGTCCGGCTCCACCTCGTCGAAGTAGTGGGCCGCCTCTTCGTAAGGCTTGGCCGTGTCCGCCGCCAGCGCCACCTCGATGCGTTTGCGCAGGTCCGTGAGGTCCGCTTTGATGGGCACACGGATCCGCGTGGTCGCCCAGGTGAGTTCCAGGTTGCAGGTAGATGGCGTGATGTCCACGAACTGCATCGTGAAGCGCTCCACCGGATCGCTCACGCGCTCCACGGGCACCTGCACGCGCGCGACATCGTTCTTGCGGTCATACGAGTAATCGCCCCAGGCATCAGCACCCTTGTTCAGGACCACCGTCCACTGCTTCTGCCCGGGGATGGTGAAGACCGCGTAGCGGCCGCTGTCCAACGGAAGGCCACCGACGCTCACGGGAGCACCGAAGCGCACCGTGGTCGCCTGGTTGGCACCCGTACGCCACATGGAGTCGAGCGGCGCCAACTCGCTGCCGGGGCCGAAGACCGGTCTGCCGCGCAAGGCCGGCCGGCTATACGCGAGTTCGATGAAGGAAGTGGCGAAGCGCTGCTTCACGTCCTGACGGGGACTTGGCGCAGGGAGCTTGATCTGTGCGAGCGCGGGCGCGAACGTGGAAGCGGCCAGCGCGATGGTGAGGAGTGATCGGGTCATGCGGCCGAAACTACTTGCGACCGTCTTACCAGCGTCCCGCACCTGCTACTCCTGCGGATAGGCCTTCTTCGTCAGAGCGATCGATTTCTTCAACAAGGTCTTCAGCGCCTTCATATCGATGGCGTCCAGGCGCTTCACGTAGAGGCAGCCCTTGGTGGTCTTGCACTTGCCCAGTTTCGCCATCAGCTCGGGCTCCTGCTCGAAGATGCCGGGCCAGCAGTAGAGCACCAGCTCCGGCTTGCGCGGACTGAACGCCGCCAGGGGCGCATCGCCCTCGTGGCCGCTGGCGTACGTGTAGTGGTAGGTGCCGAAGCCCACGATCGTCGGCCCGTACATGTACGGCTCCGCGCCAGTGAGCTCGTGCATCAACTTCATCAGCGTGCGGCAATCATCGCGCACTTCCTCCTTCGGCTGCTTGTCGATGAAGGCATCG
>JAGODO010000251.1 GCA_017998165.1 Flavobacteriales bacterium
GTGACGGTCCGCCGTTACTGTTCCTGCACGGGCTGTTCGGTGCGCTGAGCAACTTCGAAGGACCGATCGAATACTTCGGGAAGAAGTACCGCGTGGTGATGCCGATGCTGCCGCTGTACACGCTGCCGATGCTGAACACGAACATCCCGGCGCTGGCGGAGTTCCTGGACCGGTTCATCACCTACAAGGGATTCAAGGAGATCAACCTGCTCGGCAACTCGTTGGGCGGGCACATCGCGCTGGTGTATTGCACGAAGCACGCGGCCAACATCCGCACGCTGATCCTCACGGGCAGCAGCGGTCTGTACGAGAACGCGTTCGGTGGGGGCTTCCCGCGGCGGGAGGACAAGGACTACCTCCGCGCCAAGATCGCGCTCACCTTCCACGACCCGAAGCACACAACTGATGCGCTCGTGGAAGAGTGCTACACCACGGTGAACGACAAGGCCAAGCTCATCCGCATCCTTTCACTGGCAAAGAGCGCCATCCGCCACAACATGGCCAAGGACCTGCCGAACCTGAAGATGCCGGTGGCCTTGATCTGGGGAAAGCAGGACACGATCACGCCGCCGCACGTGGCCGAAGAATTCCATTCGCTCATACCTCACAGCGAGTTGTTCTGGATCGATGAGTGCGGGCACGCCCCGATGATGGAGCATCCGGACACGTTCAATGGGCTCGTGGACGCGTGGTTGGCGAAGACGCTCGCGTGATGGTTGTCGGTTGCTGGTTGTCCGTTGTCCGGCTGGGCGGAGCCAGCATCGTGTTCAGCATCGGCAGCCTGACAACGGACAACCGAACATCAGCGTCGGCAGCCAGTCAACCGACAACCGACAACTGACAACCGCTCCATGGAAACCCTGATCGCCGAGCACCTCGGCAGCGGCCGCGAAGCCAAGCACTGGCCCAAACCGACGTTGCCGGAGTACGCCTTCATCGGGCGGAGCAACGTGGGCAAGAGCTCCTTGGTGAACATGCTCGTTGGCATCAACAAGCTGGCGCGTGTGAGCAATACGCCGGGCAAGACGCGCAACGTGGAGCACTTCAAGGTGGAGAACTCCTGGTTGCTCGCGGACCTTCCCGGCTATGGATTCGCGAAGACGAGCCAGACCGAGCGCGCCGCTTGGCGCACCATGATCGACAACTATCTGCTGGAGCGCGAGAACCTGCAATGCGTGTTCGTGCTCATCGACGTGCGCCTGGAGCCCCAGAACAACGACTTGGGAATGATCCGCTGGCTGGGGGAGAAGGAGATCCCGTTCGTGCTCGTCTTCACCAAGGCGGACAAGCTGAAGCAGCCGAGCATCGTCAGCAACATCGCGCTGTTCAAGCGCACCTTGAAGAAGACCTGGGAATCATTGCCGACCATCTTCATCACGTCGGCCGGGTCACGCAAAGGGCGCGAGGACCTGCTGGAGTTCATCGCCGGGGTGAATGCACGGTGGTCTTCGCAGAGCTGACGCGCGTACAACGAGAAATGGCTCGCGGCTCGAAGCTCATGGCTTCTTCATCTCAGGCAGCATGTGCTCGGCGAAGTAGTGCCCGAACTCCCGCATCTGGGCGGCCATCTTCCCCTCACCAGTGGCCCGTTCAAAGGTGTCCGCCATCGTCATAACGCTCTGGTGGTAGAAGGCCTTCATCTCATCGGTGGTCATCCGCTTCGTCCACAGATCGATGCGCAAGGTGTTGTTCTCCCTGGCATCCCACAGGCTGATCAAGGTGGCTTTGCACTCGCTCTTCACGTTGCCGTCCTCGGCTTCCCATTCGATGCGTTCGGGCACATGGTTCTCGTCGAGCGTTACGGTGAAGCGGATCTGGGAGGTCTTCATAAGCTTCAAGTCTCAAGTTACAAGTCTCAAGCTTCAAAGGTCTGCGGAACTCTTGCTTTCAATCGGGACTTGAAGCTTGAGACTTGGGACTTGAAGTTTGTCATCTGGGTTTGTAGCTCTTCAGCACGGTACGCGGATCGGTGTTCGCGAACAACTTCGCCATCGTCAGTTCGTCGTGGTCGTTCATGTAGGCTTTCACCATGCGGTAGCCGATCCACTCGCCGATGTGGCCGGGACTTTCGCGCGGGAAACCGTTGGTGAATGGTCCGTCGTTCAGCAGCCGGTCGATATCCTCGGTCTTCTTGCTGTACAGCTGCTCGTTGGCGACCAGTTCTTTCCAGACGTTGAACTCGTTGTCCTCGCACCACTTCAGCTGTTCATCGGTGAAGGCGAACGTGAATGCGGGGTTCGTTTCCGGGAGCACTGCGTCGAGCAGGTACATCACCTTGCCGATCTCGATGAGGTTGGTGAGCAGGTCCTCGCCGCGCACGTCCTGGGTGTAGTGCACTTGCAGCCAGCCCTTCACCGCGCTCGGTACGAGCATCTCGGGCCGCATACGGTCCTTCATGTATTGCGGGAAAACGTCCGGTGCGAGCATGGCTTCCACCGGAGAGCCGTGCGCAACGAACCACTCCACGCCGATACCGAGTACGCTGTCGGTCGGTGTTACACCGTAGTTGAAGCCGCTGTTGAACGCGACGATGCGTGGCACCAGGCTGTCCGGGAAGAACGAGAGGAGCCGCTCGAACGCGCGTTCGAACTCCGCGCGTTGCGGTTCCAGATCCCCCAGGATGCTGTCCGCCCGCTGTTGCAAGACCTGCCAGTCCGGGTTCAGGGTGAAGCTCGTGAGGGCGATCGGCAGCCGGGGATCCTCGACCGGGGCCAGCCTGAGGATGCGTTCCACATACTCCTTGTAGAACGGACCGTAGGTGGCATAAAGCCGCAGGCTGAAGCTCTGTGCCGTATCCCGGGCACTGCGGAAGAGGTCTTGATCCAGCCGTTCAATACGCAGGTCGAGGTCCGGAACAGCGGTCGGGGAGGTGTGACCGGAGCCTTCACACGCCGTCAACAGGATCGTTGAAAGGTAAATGGCCGCTATCGGGGTCCGGAAAAGGAGCGGGTTACTTTTGGCCATCGAAAAACGACCGCGAAACTATGAAGAAGGCTTCCGCACTCGCTTTGCTTGCCCTGCTGGGCACCGTGGGCACGAACGCGCAGGACACGAAGAAATTCCGGCTCGGCCTCCAAGTCTGCCCCAACATGGGCTGGATCACCACCGACGTGAAGGGTTACGAGAGCGATGGCTCGCGTTTGGGCTTCCGCTTCGGTCTGCTTGGCGATGTCCAATTGGGTTCCAACGCGAACTACTTCTTCAGCACGGGACTGTTCCTGAACAATCTGGGGTCGAAGACGAAAACGACCTTCACGACCACGGACAGTACCGGGACGGTGAGCACGACGACCTTCACGGGAGAGAACAAATTCCAGTACATCGAACTGCCGGTCTCGATCAAGTTGAAGACCAACGAGATCGGGTACATGACCTACTACGGGCAGGTGGGTTTTGACGTGGGCGTGCTCACGGCCGCGAAAGGCAAAGCGGGTGATGGGGACTTTGCGGACGCCACGGACTTCGTGAGCCCGATACGCGTGGCCTTGGCCGTGGGCGGTGGGCTGGAGTACAACTTCAGCGGCAACACCTCCGCGCTGGTGGGCATCAAATACAGCAATGGGTTCACCAATGTGAACAAGGACAAGGTGGAGGATGTGGAGCAGCCCAAGGCGAAGCTGCACTACTTCGAGATCACGATCGGCGCGCTCTTCTGAGCGATTCCTGCCTGTTTTTGGAGCCCCGTTCACCCGCGTGAACGGGGCTTCGCACATTTGGGCCTCGGCCCATGCACAAAAAATGGCCGGCAAGGCATGAAGACGGAGAAGGTGATCGCGCACATCGTCGGGTGGTTGCAGAGGTATTGCGAGGAGAACGGCCAGAAGGGTTTCGTCATCGGGGTGAGCGGGGGCATAGACAGTGCGGTGACCAGCGCGCTGTGCGCTCGGACGGGACTGCCCGTGCTCTGCGTGGAGATGCCCATCCATCAGGCCCCTTCCCAAGTGCAACGGGCGCAAGAACACATCGCGGCCATGCGGAAAGCGTATGCCTCGGTGTCAATGGAAGTCGTACGGCTTACCCCGGTCTTCGACCAGATGGTCGCGGCCTTCCCCCGTCACGAGGACCAAGCGGTCATGGAGCTGGCCTTGGCGAACACCCGCGCCCGCTTGCGGATGACCACGCTGTACTATTTCGCCGGCCTGCGACAGCTCCTCGTAGCCGGTACGGGGAACAAAGTGGAGGACTTCGGCGTGGGTTTCTTCACCAAGTACGGGGACGGTGGCGTGGATCTTTCGCCCATCGCGGACCTGACGAAGAGCGAGGTATACGCCATCGGGCGTGAACTCGGCATCATCGAGAGCATCATGCAGGCGAAGCCCACCGACGGCCTCTGGGGAGATGACCGCAGCGACGAGGACCAGATCGGTGCGAGCTACCCGGAACTGGAGTGGGCCATGGACCTGCGCGACCGGGGCGTTGATGTGGAAACGCTGGGCCTGACGGAACGCCAACGCAGCGTGCTGGCGATTTTCGACCGGAGACGCGCGGCCAACAGGCACAAGATGGTGCCCATCCCGATTTGCGCGATCCCCGCTGAGCTGCGCTGAGTGGCCAAAAACCGGTGGTCAGCAGGCCATGGCGTATGGCGGGGTCACCTTTCCGCGTTCCCGTCATAAAGTGTGGCAACCATCAAGTTCATGAACCACGGGAGCGCGAGGAATTTCGCTTTCCAGCAAGGCGAAGTCCGCAAAGCGTAGTTGGCGCTACGCGGAAGGACGCCAACGCAGCTGGAGGGCGAAAGGGCCGCGCGGATGGTCAGTGAACTTGGTGGTTGCCACACCACGGGTAGTTTCCCCACTGGATGAGCGACACGGACATCCTCGAACTGATCCGGCAGGGCCGCGACGAGCGCGCCTTCGCGAAGCTCTACACGTATTTTCCCAAGGTGCGGCGTCTGGTCCGCGGCAATAGCGGCTCGGCGGATGACGCCAAGGATGTGTTCCAGGACGCGCTCATCATCTTCCACCGCAAAGCCCGCTCGGCGGAGTTCATCCTCACGAGCAGCATCAGTACCTATCTCTTCAGCGTTTGCCGGAATCTGTGGCGCGAGGAGCTGCGCCGTCGGAACAAGTCCATGTCGCGCTGGGAAGTGGAGGACGTGCCGGAGGAGCCTGTGGAGCTCGCGGCCATACTCGCGCGCGAAGGGGAGTATTCCACGGCGGAGAAGGCCTTGCACACGCTGGGTGACAAATGCCTGGACGTGTTGAAGCGCTTTTACATCGCCAGAGAGCCGCTCATCGACATCGCCCGCGCCCTGGGTTTCGCGGGTGAAGGCGCGGCGAAGACGCGCAAGTACAAATGCCTGGAGGAGGCACGCAAGCGCTTCCGGGAGAGCGTCCGCCATCCCGACCACCACGACCATCAACTTGTTTGAGATGCGCGACGAACTGCACTTGATGGAACTGGTGGACCGCTACCTCGATGGTGGAATGGACGACGCGGAGCGCAGCGCTTTCGAGGCGCGCATCGCGGAC
>JAGODO010000252.1 GCA_017998165.1 Flavobacteriales bacterium
CCCCGGCTGGTACAGCGGCCGGATCATGAACTACGGCGCGTTCTCGCACCACATGAACTCCTCGCTTTCCAGCAGCGTGCAGTCCGCGAGCACGCCGCCATCGAAGAGCGGAGGCTCCGGCGGAGGTGGTTTCTCGGGCGGGGGTGGCGGAGGCGGAGGCGGTGGTGGGTGGTAAGACACGCCACCGTTCCGACGAACGGTTCAGCACGGCACCGAGAACAAGTCGTTACCGACGTTAGGGTATATCCGCGTACGTGCGCAGCGTAACGAGTGCCGCATGCTCCCGGCCAAAGGCCTTCATGTGTGCGCAGCCGCTCCGATGGACACCGTCATCTTGGAAACCGCCAGAGGCGGATGCTTATGTACCCGCAAGCCTCCCACCTGCACGTTCGACAAGTCCATTCCCACGCCACATTGCGGGTACCCGATGGTCACAGGCCTGCCTTTCTGGGAAAGCCCGCCCGTGACCTCCGCCCACGTGCCCGAACCGCTGTTGCCGGGAAGCGGTGCGCACAGCGAATTGCGGAATGCGGTCACCGTACACTCACTTACCGCTGTGATCATGCGGCTGGGCGAGCAGTGGCACTCCCGCATAAGACACTGCACCACACCGAATTCGACCTGGTGCTCGTGCGGCTGGACGGATTGGCTGATAGGCGCGGCTTCGAGGATCAGAACAACCGCGTCCTTCTGGCATGGCACATCTGGTACCATGCCCGCGAACGCAAACTCGACACGCTCGCGTACCGGCCGATATCCGGAGGCAAGGAGGTGATGCGGGTGGTGGAAGAGTTGCGGTAAGCGTCGACTACCTGCGCAAGAGAACCGCATCGCGAACCTGCATTCATGGGGGTAAGCCACCTACGAAGATCCACATCACAGGAACCGATCAGCACCAAGAGGGCCTCTTGGCAAGACCCCGTATTGGCATGAGCGCGGGCAGAAGAGTCCGGCCTAGTCCTTCACGAAGCGCCGCGCGATCCTCGTTCCTGCCGCTCCTTCCATGCTGATCATGTACACCCCTCCGGCCAGGTCGCTGATGTCCACCGTGAGGTGCGTCGCGTTCGTGCGCACCGTCTTCAACAAGCGGCCATCGGATGAACGGACGTGCACGAGCGCTCCGGGCGCATCCAGTTGCACGGTGAGCTGGTCGTGGGCAGGGTTCGGTGAAATGCGGAACCCGTTACCGGCGTTCGCCGCTATGCCCGTAGTCTCTTCCACGGTGAACACCGCCGGTGCGGTGATCACGGGTTCGTTGAAGTCGAAGTAGATGTTGGCGACGTTCAGGATCTGCGCACCGTTCAAGAGCGTGTTCACGGGCCGCATGCGGAACCGCACGTAGCCGTGGCTGTTCGCTTCATCACTGGCGCTATCGGGCAGGTTGATCGGATCCATCACGAAGTGCAGCACACCATGCTGGATGTACCATTCCGTGGTGTGCGAACCGCTCACCAGGTCCATGGTGTTCCACAGCAGATCGTTGCTGAGCGTATCGGTGATGATGACACGTTCCGCTGGGAAAGTTCCTGTGTTCTGGAAACGGATGGTGTACTCCAACGCGCCCCCGGCCTGCAACTGCGCGGGTGTCATGGTTTCCGGGACCACTTGCTTGTCGTTGGGGTCAACAGCACCTACAACGGAGCCGGCCCAAGTGATCGTGTTATCCCCGGGCGTGGTGTCCTGCGCGCTGGTTGTTGCGGAGAAGGTGTGCGCGAGCGGCGTTCCGATCGGCACGGCGGCATCGGTGTTCAGCGTTACCGCAATGCCCCACGAACCGCCCGCAGCGATGGTCGGTGACCAGGTGGCGTTGTTGCCGACCAGTGCATCCGGCACGATGCCACTGCTCAGCCAGGTCTGCGTATTGTCGAAGGTGAGGTCCAGAGCCGCCTCCGTGCTTTCGGTACCGATGTTCTCCACGGTGATGTACACGCTGTTATCGAAGCCCGGCCGTGCTGGCATGGTGGTGAGGTGCGCCACCAGATCATAGATACCGGGAATGGCCTGGTAGCCGATGTCGTTCAAGGAATCGATCTGCGACGTGATGAGCGTGATGCTTGCCGGGGCGGTGGTGATACTGTGGTACAACACATCCTGGCCGTTCATGGTGAATGTGCCTGTATCGATCGGCAGCACGTAGTTGCCTGCGGCATCGGGCGCAGTGAGGTAGCTGCCCGGTTGCGCTTCGATAACCGCATTGGTGAAGGCGACTTCGCCACCATCCTTCACACCGTTGCCGTTCGCATCATTGAAGACAGTGCCGGTGATCGCCTCACCACCGAAGGGGCACGGCGAAAGCACATTGCACACGGTAAGCGGAAACCCCAACTGGCTTGAGACCTCATTGAACGCCGTGGGGATGTTGGGCAGGCAGGTCACGGTGGTGAGGGTGCATACCACGCTGATCACCGAATTGGGAAGCAGCGGCAGACATCCGATGGGATTCGTACCGCACAGCAGATACTGCAAGCTGCTTGGCAATGCGGGCAATTCGGAGATGAGGTTCTGGTCGCAGTTCAGCAGGGACAGGGCGCTGGGAAGAGCGGGTACGCTGGTCAACTGGTTGTTGAAGCAGTAGAGCGTTGTGAGCGAATCCGGCAACGCGGGCAGGCTGACCAATTCGTTGTTGGCGGCGTAGAGGATGCGTAATGAATCCGGCAGCGTGGGCAACACGCCGATGGGGTTGTTCTCGCATTCCAAGGTGTACAGGACATCGGGAAGCGCAGGCAGGCCGGCAAGCAGGTTGCTGTGGCAGACGAGGTACCGCAGCGAAGCCGGCAATGCAGGAAGAGCGGTGAGCTGGTTCTGTGAGCAGTGGAGGATCTCGAGCGTGGCCGGCAGTACAGGCAATGCCATGAGGTCGTTGCCGTCGCAATTCATTTGCAGCAACACAGGAGGCAGGGTGGGCAGCGCTGCGATCGAATTGTCGTCGCAGTAGAGCAGCAGCAATCCGGCAGGCAAGTTCGGCAGGTCCGTTAGCCCGCAATTGTCGCACGAGAGCTCGAACAGCGCGCTTGGAAGGGCGGGTAGCGTTCCGATCAGTGGATTGTTGCGGCAGAGCAGTCGCTCCAATGAAGTGGGGAGCGTAGGCAACCCTGTGAGCGCATTGTCGCTACAGGCGATATCCGTGATGGAATTCGGCAACGCCGACAACGACGTCAACAGGTTGCCGTAG
This sequence comes from Flavobacteriales bacterium, assembly GCA_017998165.1. Classification (GTDB taxonomy): domain Bacteria; phylum Bacteroidota; class Bacteroidia; order Flavobacteriales_F; family PHOS-HE28; genus PHOS-HE28. The sequence continues at coordinate 3,173 of JAGODO010000252.1, forward strand.
CAAGTGAGGTGTACCAAGGTTGGTGGAAGTGGAGGGAGCGATGTGAGCTGGTTCTCATGGCACTGCAGATGCGTGAGACTGGCGGGCAGCGAAGTGAAGCTCACCAGGTCGTTCCCCTCGCACATGAGCATTTGGATCGCGTCCGGAAGCGCGGGCATGGTGGTGAGGTAATTCCCGCCGCATGCCAAGCTTTGGAGTCCGATGAAATACTGTATGCCGTCCAGGTCGTAGATCCCGGCGCCCGTCAGGTCCATGTAGTTCAATGTCATTACGCTCGGGTCCGCTATGTCCAACACGTTTCCGGTCATAGCCGAAGGAACGATCATGCTCAAGCGCGTCACGAAGGCGGCATCGGGAACAGTGAACTGCGCGGTAACGGGACTTCCGGCAGTGATGGCGAGAGCGAATGCGAAGGGTAGCGGGCGTTTCATGGACAGGTCGGAGGTGTAGGTCGCTGAGGAGACGATCAATTTACTGGTTCGGTTGTCGGGGCCATGCAACGCCAGTGCGCACGCAGGTAGCCGCCTGCTGTCCATACAGGCTCTGGAGCCTACTTCCGGCAATACGCCTCCGAGCGTTCCACGGAGAACTTCGCCTCCAGGTCCACATCGTTGAAGCTCTTCTTCGCGCCCCATGCGAAGATCCGCTCGAACGTGGCCAACAGCTTCTTGTTCTTGATCCGGTCCAGGAAGTAGACTTCGTGCTCCTTCTCGCGGATACCCATGTCGTAAAGCACCTGGTCATGCTCGGTGATACCGAGTTCATGGAAGAAGTGCATCAGGCGGAAGTACTCGCAGACGTTGCCGCTCTCCAATCGTCCGGCGAAGTAGAACGGCATGAACCAGCCGATGATGTAACATGATCCCGAGATGACCTTGCCGATGATGTGGAAACGCACCTCGTAGTACTTCGAAACGGGAATGCCGTACTGCCGCATGATGGTCAACACTTCATGGCGGTGGCCCCATTCATCCATTTCGATCCGGTGGATGGCGGACTTGTCGGCCGGGTCCTTGATGGACCCCGCATGGCCCTGATAGGCGAAGGCGGCGGCCTTTTCCGCGGAATACGCCTGCTGGAGCAGATCGACGAGCGCTTTGTGGGCGCGCACGCGATCGGCCTGGCTCGGCATTGGGAGCATCGTGCAAGGATACCGGTTGAAAGCGCATCACCGCTCGGGCGGCGGAACGGGCCAGCTGCTCCGGCAACGACGCCACTTGCGCGATCGGGCCGCGACACGGCCGTCCCCCGTGGTAGTCTTGCCGAGGATCCGCGATCCGACCTCGATCAAGACCGCATGGAAATGAACACCAACCCTTTCCGGGCGACCGGACTCCTGCCCTTCTTCCTCTGCCCCACCCTGCTGTTCGCTGAAGTGTTCCATGTGGATGACAGCAACCTTTCCACGCAACAGAACGGAAGCGCACAGTACCCGTTCCGCAGCATACAGTCCGTGATCATGACCGCTCCCAACGACGACACCATCAAGGTGGCCGTGGGTACATACGGTGGGATCGACAACATGGGGCGATCCTATGTGATCATCGGCGGATTCCCCGGCGGAACGACCGCGGACTACAATGCGGGTACTGGCGGGGATTTCCTCAGCTCCCTACCGGATCCCTCGCTCACCGTGATCACCGGCGGCCCGGACAGCATTGGTGTGAACCTGACCCGGTTCGACTTCGAGCCGTTCCATTTCGGGTTGACGAACCTGACGGTCAGCAACAGCATGAAGGGCATCGTTTGCGATGCGCTGGTCTCCTGGCCGCACGTGGAGAACGTGACCATCACCGGTTGCATGATCGAGAACAACGGGCAACCGGGCGTGATCACACCGGGCGGCGGGATCGTGGTGGTCGGAAACGGACATCGGTTGTTGAACAACATCATCCGGGACAACCATGGCGGCAGAGGGGCGGGTATTTCCGGGAACACCGGCCTCGGCGATAGTCTGCTCGTGGAAGGCAACCTCATCGAGAACAACACGGGCTATGACGACCATTGTGGCGGTGTGTACCTCGGAGGCTACGCGGAGATCCGGAACAACATCATCTCCGGGAACGTGTTGGAGAACAGCTACGGCTGGGGTGGTGGCGTGCTGATACTCGGTACGGCGTACATGTCCGGCAACGTGATCAAGGACAACCATGCGCCCTCGTACGGCGGCGCTGTGTTCGTGGACGAAGGGGGTATCCTTTACATGAGCAGCGAACTCATCTATGACAACACCACGGATATAGAAGGAGCGGCCATCGCGGCGGACTACGGCGATCCCGGTTCCTCGTACGTG
>JAGODO010000021.1 GCA_017998165.1 Flavobacteriales bacterium
AGGACCCGTTGAAACGCGAGCAGCTCGGCGCGCTCGCCAGCACCGCAGGTGACCTTATCGGCAGCATGCGCCAGATCATCTGGACCATGAACACGGACCAAAGCAGCTTGGCCGATCTGGTGTCCTATACCACGAACTACACGCGGTCCTACTGCGAGCAGAACGGGCTCACCCCGGAGATCATCACGGCCAAGGAATGGCCATCCGTGCAGCTCACCTCCGAGCAGCGGCGCAACACCTTCCTGGTGGTGAAGGAAGCCCTGCACAACGTGGTGAAGCACGCCAACGCGCACACCGTGCGACTGGTCATGAGCCACGGCGGCGACCATCTTCGGGTGGACATGCAGGACGACGGCATCGGCCTTCCGGGACATACGCAGGACAGCGTGGGCAATGGCCTGCGCAACATGCGCAAACGCATCCTGGCCCTGGGCGGCACCCTCGGTACGGAAAGCAGCATGGGTCTGCCCGGCGATCTGCAGGGCACCCGTATCCGTTTCAGCGTTCCGCTTTACAGGCCGGATAGTAACCAAGGTTCTATTGGCGCCAAGGACAGCGCGGCGGACCTTCGCCCCCGATGAGCACCGCGCCGATCCGCGTCAGCATTGTAGAGGATGATACCACCATCCGCGAAACGCTGCGCTCGCTGTTCATTTTCGAGGAAGGCATGGAGCCGTTCACCGTACACAGCACGGCGGAGGACGCCCTGCTCCGCCTTGGCGAGACCTGTCCTGATGTGATCATCATGGACATCAACCTGCCCGGTGCGAGCGGGATCGATTGCGTGCGGCAGATGAGCCAGCGTTGCACTTCGACCCAGTACCTCATGTACACTGTGCATGACGATGACCACCGCGTGTTCGAGGCGCTGAAGGCGGGTGCGAACGGATACATCCTGAAGAGCTCCACACCGGATGAGATCCTGGCCGCCGTGCGGGAGCTGCACAGCGGCGGTAGCCCGATGAGCGCGCATGTGGCGCGGCGCGTAGTGGCCCACCTGCGGCCTACAGGCTCCGCGAGCAATATCACCTCGAGCGGCCTGAGCGAACGTGAGCAACAAGTGCTGGCGCTGCTCGCCGAAGGCCTGCTCTACAAGGAGATCGGCGACCGGCTCGGGATCACTACCGGCACGATCAAGCAGCACATCCACCGGATGTACGACAAGCTGCACGTGCAGAACCGCACGGAAGCGGTGAACCGCTACTTCGGCCGATGACACGCCGAGCCAACGCAGTCCGTATCGACATCTTCCTCTTGGGTCTTTGCCTGGGCGCGGCCGCACTGTGCGTGCTGGTGTTCGGGCTGGGTTGAAGCGTTCGCGCTGCGGGCATCCGAAGGCCGTTCCCGCATGCGGGTCCTGCACCGTTCAATCCGGTCTTGCGGAACAACAGATCGCGTACGCCTCACTGGCGCGGACCGGAACGAAGGTTATAACGCAGCGATCATTCGGATGCAGGATCTTTGCACAGAACCCATCATGAACCATGAAAACACTTCTCACCATTGCCCTCTTCAGCACCGCGCTGTTCTCCCATGCGCAATCCGTCAGCCTTTCACCCCTGTTCGGCACCAACGGTGCGGTAGGGATCGACGTAGCGGCTGGCGGTGATGACGCCAACGCCCATGCGCTTACAGCCGACGGCAAGCTCCTCCTGGTAGGCGATGGCTACGACAACAACTCCAATAGCTGGCATGTGACCCTCGTCCGCCTGGACAGCACCTGCGGCGCGCTGGATACCACCTTCGGCAATGGCGGCATGATCGCCCACATCCACCAGCAACGCACCCTGTGCAACGACATCGCCATACAGCCTGATGGCAAGATCGTGGGCTGTGGCACGATCGCGGAAGGCAACGGCACCAGCCAGCACAAGGCCGGGGTCTTCCGCTTCAATGCCGATGGTTCGGTGGACAACACCTTCAACGGGCTCGGTTACAACCAGGCCCTGTGGGATCCGATCAGCAGTGGTGCGTTCTTCCGACCCTTCGTGAACGCGGACAGCTCCATCACCTGTACAGGGCAGTGCTACAACAACATCAACGGAGGCGTGAACAACATGGGGGCGATGCGCTTCACGCATGATGGCGTGCTGGATACCTCGTTCTCCACGGATGGCATCGTTACCGTGCCCATCGCCGTGAACAATGGCACCGGTGCCATGCGGCCCGATGGACGCCTGCTGGTAGTGGGGTCCAGCAGTTCGGGCAACATGATCGTTATGGCCCAGTTCAATACCGATGGCAGCTTGGACACCACCTTCGGGGACATGGGCACCATCACGAATTCAGTGATATCCTATGTCAATCAATCGGGCGGGTACGGCACCACCATCCTCGCCGATGGACGCATCCTCTTCAGCGGACCCGACATGGGCGCTTTGGGCGGGTTTCTGATGGCGCGCTTCCTGGCAGACGGCACATTGGATGTCAGCTTTGGCACCAACGGCGTGAGCGTGGTTTCCTTGCCCGGGGGTTGTATTGGCTACGATCATGAGCTCCTGCCCGATGGCGGCACCCTGCAGTTCGGCCGTGCGGGTACCAACTGGGGCCCGGACCAGCACGGCTTGTGCGTGAGGCGCGATGCCGATGGACAGGTCGTTACCGCGTTCGGTACAGATGGCATCGCGCACGCGATCACTGGCGCAGGGAGCGAAGGATTCTATGGTGGTGGACTGCTTCCGAGCGGGCGCATTCTGGGCTATGGTGGTTCTGCCTCGGTGGGAGAACTCTTGGCCGCGATGCTCACGTCAGATCCCGTGGCCGATGCCCTGCCCGTGATCACGGTAGTGGACGCGGACCTGTTTACCACCGGTACCGGCACCATGCAGTGGTTCTTGAACGGCGCACCCATCAACGGTGCCACCGGCAACTCCTACACCCCGACCGAGAACGGCGACTACACCGTGCAGATGACGATCACTGCCGATTGCATCTACACCTCATCGGTGTACACGCTGCTGAACGTGGGCATGGTGGACCAAGCCAGCGCATCCTTCCGGGTGCTGAGCAATCCTGTTGCCGATATGCTCGTGGTGTTGAACGATGGCACGAACTGCCCATACGAGGTGGTAGGTATGAACGGCAAGCGCACCGCTTCGGGCACATTGGTCAGCGGGCGGAATACGATCGACCTGTCAGGCGTGGCGAGCGGGGTATACCTGCTGCGCGCAACGATGGTGGATGGCGTGAAGGCACAGCGCGTCGTGAAGCAATAGAGCGATCCGATCAGTGAAGGCCGCGGATCGGGAACGGTCCGCGGCCTTCTCATTTCATGCCCTTACGGCCAAGGCTGGCACCGGTTCGCGTTGTGCCTCGTCTATAACCAAAGTTCCAGTGCCCGGTCTACTCCAACCCGGTATGTTTGAAGAGCGCACACCGATCGCACCCCCATGTACAGCACTCTCCGTTCCCTCCGCCACACCTTGCTATTCACCGGCTGCCTGCTGGGCGCACTGAGCACAAGCGCCAACAACATCAGCACCTCCACGGGCTCGCTCACAGGCAATACCGGCACGCAAGTGTTCGTGAAGTTCAACGTGACCTGGCAGAACAGCTGGCGCATCAACCCGGACCGTTGGGATGCCGCCTGGGTCTTCGTGAAGTACCGCAACAGCAATGGCCTTTGGCAGCACGCCCGGTTGGAGAACACCGGCCATGTGGCCCCATCGGGGAGTACGATCACCACCGGCTTGCTTGCGCCGGGCAGCGCTTTCAACGCCAGCACCAACCCCGGCGTAGGGGCTTTCATCTACCGCAGTGTGGATGGCACGGGAACATTCACGGCCAACAACATCCAATTGCTTTGGAACTATGCCGTGGATGGTGTGATCATCGCCGACGTAACGGAGGTACGCGTGTACGCCATCGAAATGGTGTACGTGCCGCAGGGTGCCTTCGCGGCGGGCAGCGGTGGTACGGAAACCAGCGCGTTCACCCTCACCACCATCAACACGGCCAATGCTAACACAGCACCCAGCGGCACTGGCAGCTTGGGCGGGCAGGCCGGTGGTTTCCCCACCGGGCAAACCGCCCCCCCCAGCTCCAGTTGGCCAAATGGCTTCAGTGCCTTCTACAGCATGAAGTATGAAGTGACCCAACAGGGCTACGGGGACTTTCTGAACACCCTCACCTACACCCAGCAAGTAACCCGCACGTCAGCGGCACCGAACAGCACTGCTGGCATCGGAGCTTTTGGAAATTCCAACTTCTTGCGAAATGGTTTGGCCATCCAGACACCCGGCGTGGCCAGCACCACCCCGGCGGTATATGCCTGCAATCTGAACGGGAACACCGCCTATGGGGAATCCACGGACGGCAAGGACATCGCGTGCAGCGTGTTGAGTTGGGGCGACCTCAGCGCCTACTTGGACTGGTGCGGACTGCGGCCCATGACGGAATTGGAGTTCGAAAAGGCCTGCCGCGGCACCGTGGCCCCGGTGGCAAACGAATATCCGTGGGGCACCACGAGCATCGCCAGCACGACCTACTTTCTGGCCAATGCTGGGGCTACCGACGAGGGCATTGGCACTGGATATAGCAGCACCTTCGGCAACGCGAGCTACTTTGCGACCACGGATCTGTCGATCACTGGCCCCGTGCGCGTAGGCATTTTCGCGGCCAACGGCAACAACAACGGCCGTGCAACGGCCGGTGCCAGCTACTACGGCATCATGGAACTGGGCGGCAACATGTGGGAACGCCCGGTGACCATTGGCAATGCCAACGGCCGGGCCTTTACCGGGACGCACGGCAATGGGGCTTTGGCCGCAACCGGCGAACCGGACGTGGTCAACTGGCCGTTACCCACCACGGCGGTCGGAACTGGCCTTCGGGGCGGTTCGCTGACAAGCGGTGCCCTCATCTTGCGAGTTTCCGACCGCAACTCTGCCGCCAACGCCATCAGCGGTCGCAGCGATACCCAGGGCGGTCGTGGTGTTCGGCACGCACCTTAGCCGGGGTTTTCAAGCCTTGAATTTGGGCAGGGGACCAAGCCCATCGCAGATCTTCTCATGAAGTTGACTTTGGATGGATCAGCACTATGCGAATGAGTAAGCTACATAACAGTGCATTGAAGCTCTTCAGTTGCGGGCTTCTACTGCTGCTTCCTGTTGGAATGAAGGCCCAGTGCTTCGGTACGGTGCAGTTCCCGAACAGCACGGTGGTGCCCCTTGCCTCCATTTCGCCCACCACCATCAGCACGGTGAGCTATGCCGGTGACTATGCCCTGGTGAGCCTCACCGCCGGGGGCATCTACCGCTTCAGCAGCAGCGTAGCCACGGATCACATCACCGTGTCCACGGCCGTGGCTTCTGGCGCGGTGACTTTCGGCACCCAACCGGTGCTGTTCGCGGCCGCCGCCACGCAGAACTACTTCGTGCATTTCCACACCAACGCGGCCTGCGGTGCCGAGGAGGTGGAGCGCACCACGCAGGTTCAGCGACTGTATTGTGCGGCTGGCACCAGCAGTTGTGGGGGCGCGGCCGAATCCATAACGCGCGTGAGCACCGGTGCCATCGATAACATCTCCAGCGGCTGTGGTGGCGGAGGCTATTCCGACTTCAGTAGCCAAGTGGCCAGCGTCTTCACTGGTCAGCCCGTGCCCATCACCGTGGTGAACTCCACGCCCTTCGCTGGAGACGTGGTACGCGTCTTCGTGGACTGGGACCGCAACTTCAACCTTGCCGATGCGGGGGAAGCGATCTCCCTTGGCACTACGGACAACATCACCTTCACGGGTTCCATCACCGCCCCACTGGGTGCCACGGCAGGCCTCGTTCGGATGCGCGTGCGGCTCGGGTTCGGTGCCATGGCCTCCTGCGGCAACACCAACTTCGGCGAAGTGGAGGACTACACACTTAACGTGGGTACCTTCGGGAACGGATTGTTCGCCGGTGGTGGCGGGCGCGGTGACGTGCAACTGTCCTTCACCAATGGCACGGGCCTTTCCCAATACATCGGTGGCGATGGCCGCGGCGATGTGCAACTGTCCTTCACCAATGGCACCGGCCTTTCCCAATACTTGGGCGGCGATGGTCGCGGCGATGTGCAACTGTCCTTCACCAATGGCATTGGCCTTTCCCAATATCTGGGCGGCGATGGACGCGGGGATGTGATGCTGAGCTTCTCGGTGACCCTGCCCTCGCAGATCTTCGTGTCGCTGAAGGGCGTGCTCGAAGGCCCGTACAGCCCAACCACTGGCTTGATGGGTGATGCCTTGCGCGTGCTGCCGAGCTTCCCGCTCACCGAACCCTACACCGCATTGGGCTACGCGCACACCGGTGGAGGCGGCGGCGAGACCGTTGCACCTGCCGTGCTGGCCGTCACCGGCAACGACGCCATTGTGGATTGGGTGGTGGTAGAATTACGGGACGCTTTTGTGCCTACCTCGGTGGTGGCCACCCGTAGTGCCCTCGTGCAACGCGATGGCGACGTGGTGGGCACGGATGGTGTTTCCCCGGTCTCCTTCAACGCGCCCACCGGCAGCTACAACGTGGCCTTGCGCCACCGCAACCACTTGGGCGTGATGGAGAACAACGGTGTGGCGCTCAGTTCCACCACCACTGCGGTCGATCTGTCCAGCGTGGCCACGGCCACCTTCGGCACCGCTGCACGCAAGAGCATCACGGGCACCTTCCCCACCCAAGCGCTATGGGCCGGGGATGTCACCTTCAACGGACAGGTCAAATACACCGGCAGCGGTAACGACCGCGATCCGATCCTCACCACCGTGGGCAGTACCACACCGAACAACACGGTGAGCATCTACTCCACCCGTGACGTGAACCTGAACGGGCAGGTGAAGTACACGGGCAGTGCCAACGATCGCGATCCGATCCTGGTGAACGTGGGGAGTACCACGCCGAACAACGTGCGGGTGCAGCAGTTGCCCTAACGAGAACATATCGAGGGCGACCGCTTAACGGGTAAGGGCGGTCATCCGGATCGACGTCCCGCTTTCCGCGATCTTGTCCGGGGGTGGATCTCGACATTGGGCATGGCTTGCAAAGCGCAAGAGCCCGACGTGTATAACCAAGGTTGACCCCCTTGACAGCTCGGTGGATCGATGGATCCCGGACTTTGGTCGGCGGCGTTCCGAAAACCCGATGGATCTATGTTCCACAGACACCTTTCTATTCAACATGCGCTGACCTTTTTCTTGTTCCTGTCAGGTGCAACCGCGGTCGGTCAGGCCCAGCCAGCGCGGATCGGGCAGGTAGCTCGACAGGTTGAAGCACTGCGCCATGCACGGGTCATGTTCACGCCGGTGACGTTGGTCGTACGTGTCGGGCAGGATGCGAAAACAGAGGCACGATAGAGCACGGCCTGTCGCCGTGAGGAAGTACTGCGATTCGATCGCGAGGTGGCGCAACCGCTGTTGGAGGGCAACATATTAAGCGATACACCGGCACCGAGCAAGTTGAAATGCACCGGAGCGAGGAACGACCGTGATCCGATACTCGTGGTCATCGGCGGCAACATACCTGCGAACGCGATCAGCGGCTTCCGCGTGGAGGACGTGAATATGGACGGCATCGCGAAGTACACGGGCACCAACAACGATCGCGATCGGATACGCGCGAACATCGGTGGCAACGTGCCGAACATTACTTTGACCGAACAATCGCCATGAAAAGGACCCTCCACTTCGGCCTCGCCCTTTCGGTCATGAGCAGCGTTGCAGCGCAAACTCCGTTTTGGCAACCGCTCGGCGCCATGGGCGGCGGAACCTTCAGCCGCATGTGGACCAACCCGGCCGGCGACCTGTTCATGACGAGCAACTTCCCTGTTCACAAGAGTGACGGCAACGGCGGCAACTTGTTCCGCAGTACTGATCAAGGGCTTACCTGGAGCGATATGACGGTTACGTTGGACAACCAAGCGATCTGGGCCTTCGCACAACATCCGTCAACGGGTCTTACCGTTATCGCTTCGCAATTCCCGCGCAACCCATTGCAGATCAATGTGCCCTCCAACATCAACACCTCGCCGGACAATGGCCAAAGCTGGAGCCCGGTGAATAACACCGCCTTCCTGGGGAACCTGCCGGTGTTCTCGCTCACGTACGATGCCGCAGGTACATGGCTCTATGCTGCGCAGAAGCAGACCGGCGTGCGTCGCAGCAGCAACAACGGATCCACTTGGACCTTGATCAATACCGGACTTGCGAATGTGAATGTCAAGGATCTTGAGAAAGGCCTGGGCGGTACGGTCCTCACCTGTACGGACAGTGTGGCAGGGAGCAGCGGGAAGGTGTTCAGTTGGAACGGAGCCGCGTGGACGGATGTGAGCACGGGCCTTCCCGGCGGAAGCGTGCAGGACCTGGTGTATGATGCGGCCGCATTCACGATGTACGCATCGGTGAACGGATCGGGCACCCTCGCAAGCAAGGTGTACAAGCGCGTGAACTCCGGGTCGTGGACGCAGATGAGCGGCTATGCGGGATACACCATCGACCGGTTGGTGCTGGATGCCGCCGGGGTGTTGCACGTGCATGCCAACCATCAGGGTGTATACCGCTATACGGGTTCATGGAGCACGATCAACAATGGGCTCGATCCGTTGTGGGCCACTGCCGGCGTGGCCACATCCAGCGGGATGTACGTTACCACTCGCAAGGGCTTGTACAAATGGGACGTGAACACGAGCGCCTGGGTCTTCCACCACAACATCCGATCGATCAATACGGTGCTCTCGATCACGTTCGGACCCAATGGCGAATTGCTCGCAGGAACGCTCAATGGCATTTACCGCAGTGCGGACGGAGGCGGGAGTTGGACGGCGGTAGGCCTGTCCGAGCAATTGATCATGGCGGTGAGCTACGATGCGTTCCGCAACCAATACTACACCGGCACCAACAACAACACATCCAGCGAATTGTGGCGGAGTACGGATGGCATCAATTGGTCACTTTCCAACACGGGCTTCAACAGTTTGCGCGTATTGGACTTCGCCTATCTCCCGGACAACCGGGTGATCTGCGGAACAGGCTGGACCAGGCCCGTGAACTTCAGCAACGATGGCAGCAGCTGGAGCGGCGGAACCGTCGGGACCATGGGCTTCAGCGGTGGAACTATTTCTCTGGGCCTCGCGGTGGACAACGCAGGCCGGATCTGGAGCTCCACCGAATCACTTGGCGTGTACCGGAGTGACGATGCCGTGCCCACGCATTACACGTACATGGGGTTTACCGGTGGCAATATGCCCGACATCCGCATCACACCACAACAGGACGTGTTCGCCACCCACACCATCTTCAACAGTCCGGACGGTCTATTGTACCGCTGGCGCAACAGTACCAGCAGCTGGGTGGTGCCCAACAACCTGCTTCCCGCGGGCACGGGCCTGGCCAATGGCGTATTGCCCACCAGTAACAAGCACGTTTATGCGGCTATGGAGAACGGCTGCTATTACACGGCTGATACGGGTGCTACGTGGACCCAATTGGTGAGCGGGCTTCCGGCCGGGAACAAAACAGTGCAAACCATCGAGCGTGGCCCTGATGGTCATTTGTACTGTGGGCTTGCCGGTGGCGGCATCTTCCGCAGCGCGGTACCGGCCGAGTCACCGTACGTCACCCTGAACCTCAAGGTGTTCCTGGAAGGTCCATTCGACGGTGTCTCATTGATGACCGACGCGTTGCGCACGCTTGACCTTCTGCCCGCCATGGAGCCGTACACCGCCGCTTCGTTCATTCATGTGGCCGACGGTGGTGGAGAAGTGGTCGATCCGGCCGTTTTTTCCGTCAGCGGGAACAACGCCATCGTTGATTGGGTACTGGTTGAACTTCGCAACAGCGCGGCACCCGGAACCATCATTGCCACGAAAAGCGCGCTCATGCAACGGGACGGCGATGTTGTAGATCTCGATGGTGTATCACCGCTCACCATCGCCGCGGCACCAAGCAGCTACTATGTGGCCATCCGGCACCGGAATCACTTCGGCGCGATGACCGCGAGCGCGGCGGCGCTCGGCACTTCACCCGTGACGATCGACTTCCGCAGCCCGTCCACAACCACGTATGGTATTGCGGCACAGAAGCAAGTGGGTCCGAACATGGTGCTATGGGCGGGGAATACGTTGCGGGATGGTGCGGTGAGCACCTTGAAGTACACCGGTGGCGGCAACGATCGCGATCCGATCCTGGTGCGCGTGGGCAGCACCACGCCTAACACCACGGTGGCCGGGTATTTCATCGAGGACGTGACGCTGAACGGGGTGGTGGGCTATACGGGTTCCGGCAACGACCGCGATCCGATCCTCGTGAACGTGGGCAGCACCACCCCGAACAATGTGAGGGTGGAGCAATTGCCGTAGACCATCAGAAGGACTGACCGGTCGGTGTTCCGGTCCGCAGTGATAGTCCATTGCAGAGTGGACATCGGGTGGTGGTGCACCATATTGCGCGTCCATATTTCTACCAAGGGGGACCGCATGGAGCACATCACCAACGAAGGGAAGGGGCGGGCCGTGGTGCTCGTCCATGGCAACTCGTTATCGAACGGTATCTGGAGACCGCAGATCGAAGACCCTGCGCTCAACGGGTTGAACCTGCTGGCGGTGGATCTCCCGGGCCACGGGCGGGGCGACTGGCTTCCGCCTGGGGCGGCCTATTCACTGGACGGGTACGCGACCGAATTGGCCGGTCTGGTGCGCGGCTTGCCCGACCCGGTTCTCGTCGGCCACTCCCTCGGCGGGCATATCTGCATGCGCGTGCTCGCCAAGGCACCGAACGTTCGCGGACTGATGCTGCTCGGTGCGCCGCCCCTTGCTTCAGCAGCGGACATGATGCGCGCCTTCCTGCCCACGCCTGCTATGGACCATGCCTTCAAGCCCGATCTCACGGAAGAGGAGGCACGCACCTCGGCTGCGGTGTACACCTGGCCCGGAAGCCCTTGGATCGAGCCCATGACAGCGATGATCATGAAGACCGATCCCCGTGTGCGCGCCGACATGGGCCGCGAACTCATGAGCGGGAACCTGGCGGATGAACTGGCCCTCATCCGCGCCAGCGGCGTGCCGGTCTGCATGGTACAAGGAAGCGAAGAGGCTTCCATTTCCCCGGGCTATCTGAACGAGCTCGCCAGCCTGTTCTGGGAGCGCCGCGTGCGGGTGCTGGAGGGGTGCGGCCACAGCCCGCAGTTGCAGCGGCCCGATGACTTCACGGCGTTGCTGCGCGGGTTCATGGAGGGTATTTGAGTAGACCTCTCTCGTGATTCACCGAGAGCAGCCCCAGTAAGCTATCACGTCGAGGGGAGTCGAGACGTCATCGAAGCGTCTCGACTCCCCTCGACGTGACAGTCTGAGGAATTACGAAAGAGGTCCGGTGAACGCGCACGCCGCCCTTGGCCGTGGTGGAACGCGCATCGCATTGCCCGATCACCTACATTGCTTCCAGCTTGAGGCACGGTGAGCAAGCGCGAGGAGGAACCATACCGCCCGGAAGTCGCAGCGTTGCGCGATACGATCGCCGCCCTGCGCACGGACCCCCCGAAGCGTGTCAAGTACCTGGGCAAGCGCCTCAAGGAGATCCTTGGGCTGATGCCCCTGTTCCCTGACCAGTTCATCTATGTGTACAACTACAGCGAGGGGCGCATGCTCTATGCCCGGGGCTTTCCGGAGGTGCTCGGGTACAAGAACGAAGAGGTGGACATCGAACTCCTCTACCGCATATTCCATCCGGATGACGCACCGATCGTAGCACGGATCAACACCGCCGTGATCGAGGCGATGACCAGGATCCGGCGGCCGCTCGACCCGTTCGAACTCTGTTTGACCGTTGACTACCGTGTGCGCAAGGCGAACGGCCAGTACATCAAGGTGCTGCGGCAGACGGCGGTTTTCGATAGCGACCCGGAGACGGGGGAGGTCATCAGCACCTTCAGCCTGTGCAAGGACATCAGCACCATCAAGAGCAGCAACAGCATCGGCTGGCAGGTGAAGGGCCGGGGAGCGGACCTGCTCGACCTGAACGCGTTGGAGGACCTGATGCCCAAACTGCAGTACCGGCCGACCATGCGCGAGATGGAGGTGATCCGCAAACTCGCCGAGGGCAAGAGCAGCAAACGCATCGCGCACGAACTGCACCTGAGCGAGCACACCGTGGCCGCGCACCGGAGAAACCTCCTGAAGCGCACCGGCCTGAAGAACACCGCCGAACTGGTGGGCCATGTGAAGGAGGCGGGGTGGTTGTGAGTGAGGGTGGTCCCGGGTGAAAACACGGGTGCGCGTACCTGTTTTTGACTATTGCGGAGATCGTTCGCGGCGGATTCCTTCGCTAACCGAAGCGGGTGGCACCGTTTTTTTCACACCCTGCCATGGTGAGAACACCCCTGGACCAGAACCCGCTCATGGGCCTGCTTCGCATCCCACTACCTGAACACCCGAAACCCAACACAACCCTTCAGCCATGAGAACCCTTGCCTCTGTGTTCGCCCTTGCGGCCGCCACCATCCTGAACGCCGCCGTACACACGGTGAGCAATGAGCCCGGCTATCCGGCGCAGCACACCAACCTCACGGATGCGTATGCCGCCGCTTCACCCAACGATACGCTCTACATCACTGGTTCCGCTACCGGCTATGGTGACATCAACCTGGAGAAGCCGCTCGCACTGATCGGTACGGGGTACAACAACGGCGGTGCGGCCAGCAACATCAGCACTATTTACTGCTCAGCTGGCTCCAGCGGTTCCAAGTTCATCGGGCTTTCGGGGAGCTACATCTACCTGAGCTACTTCACGGACAATACGGACATGCTCATCGAACGCTCCCGTCTTAGTGGAGTTCAAGTGTACGCTGGGGCCATGGATGGCTTGATCGTGAAGCATTGCGTGATCCAGAGCGGGATCTATATGAACAACACGACCACCAATGCGCTCATCACCAGCAACATCATCCAAGGTCAGGTCCAGAGCAGCACAAGTCCGTCGGTGCTGATCAGCAACAACATCTTCGCGAACAATGGATCCTGGGCATTGGGCAGCATCAGTTATGCGGTGGTCAGCAACAACATCTTCTACGGATCCGCTCCCAGCATTGATGGCAATGCGGTGGAGAATTGCGCCTTCAACAACAACCTCTCCTTCGGCACGACCGATGACGACCTGCCGCCCACTGGGACCAACGTGGGTTCTGGCAACCAAGTGGGTGTGGACCCGCTGTTCGTGAACGTGCCGGACTTCAATGGCGCTCCTGAATACGACTACCAGCTTCAGGCCGGTTCCACGGGCAACAATGCCGGTACGGACAACACGGACCTGGGTGTTTATGGCGGGGGGAACCCGCTTCAGGGTGTCTTCGACGGCCGCGCCCGCATCCCGCTGGTCACCAACTTCATCATCAACAACTCCACCATCGCGGAGGGCGGCTCCTTGAACGTGACGGTGGAAGGCCGCAAGAACGATTGATCGGTCCATCACCTGACAACACGCAAGGCGATGAGAACGATCCATCCATTGTTGGTGGCGCTGCTCCTCTTGGGCACGCGGGCCAACGCTCAGCAGCTGTCGGCTGCCGAGTACTTTATCGATAGCGACCCCGGCGCTGGCCAGGGCACGCCCTTCACCATCCCCTCGGGGAACACCACATCCGCTGACTTCTCGGTGGACGCGAGCGCGCTCGCGACCGGGTTCCATACGTTGAGCGTACGACTGAAAGACAATACCGGCGTGTGGAGCCTGGCTCCCGGCCGCTTGTTCTACATCTACAGCACGAACGGTGGAGGCAATACGCCCGCTGCGCCCATCGCATCGGCGGAGTATTTCATCGACACCGATCCCGGCGTGGGCAACGGTACACCGGTGAGTGTTCCGGGCGGCAATACGTCGTCCTCCGGATTCACAGTGGATGTGAGCGCGCTGGCGGTCGGCTTCCACACGTTGAGCTTCCGGTACAAGGATGCTGATGGTCGTTGGAGCTTGGCCCCCGGCCGTTTGTTCTACATCTATGGCACGAACGGCGGAGGCAACACGCCCGCCGCGCCGATCGCCAGTGCCGAGTACTTCATCGGGGCGGATCCCGGTGTGGGCAATGGCATCCCGCTCTCAACCGGTGCGGCCCAGGATGCGATCGACATCACGCGCATCATCGACGCGTCCGCGTTGGCCCCGGGCCAGTACACGCTGTCCGTGCGCTTGAAGGACACCCAAGGGCACTGGGGGCTGGCTGAGTCGCGGCCTTTCATCGTGCTGCCTGAAGGCGCTTTGCAGAACGATGAATGCCTCGGCGCGATCCCGCTCACCTTGCATGCTCACGGCGATTGCCCTGCGCAAGCGATCACTGGCAGTACGGCGGAAGCCACCCCCAGCGGTACGGTGACGTGCCTCGGGGAGGAGTATCCGGACGTATGGTACACGGTGAATTCCGGGAACTCGCCGCAGGTCACGATCAACCTGACCATCGCCACACCGGCAAGCCTGGGCGTGGAGGTCTTTGATGCCTGCGATGGCAACCTCCTCTACTGCGCGCCAGGTCTGCAGCACATCATTGTCGCAACCCCGAATACTGAATACTGGCTGCGTGTTTTCAGCGCATCGGGCGATGGGGCTTTCAGCATCTGCGCTATGGCGATGCCGGAGGATTGTCTGGGTGTACCCGGCGGGTCGGCGCAGCCCGGAACTCCGTGCGACGATGGCAATGCCAACACGGTGGGTGACGTCTATCAAGGCGATTGCGTTTGCGCAGGCTGGGATTGCGCGGGAGTGTACGGCGGCAATGCTGGCCCCGGCTCACCCTGCGCCGTTTCCACGGCCATCGACGGTACATCGTTCACCGGCGTGTACGATGCGGGATGTACCTGCACTTGGACCGATTGCGCAGGCGCGGCCAATGGCTCCGCTTATCCGGGCAACATCTGTGAGGACAACGACCCGCAAACGCCCAACTCGTATTGGAGCAGCACCTGCACCTGCACGGATTATTACGATTGCGCCGGAACTGTGAACGGCCCACTGGTGATCGGAGCTTCCTGTGATGACGGGAACGCAGGCACTACGAACGATGTGATCACGGCGGCTTGCGTTTGCGCTGGAACACTGCTCGGAAACGACTGCGAAGGCGTTCCCGGTGGCCCCGCGCAACCCGGCACCGCCTGCAACGACAATGATGCATGCACCACGGGCGACATCTACCAGGCCAACTGCACATGCGCGGGCACCTTCCAGGACACGGACAGCGACGGCATCTGCGACGCCAACGACCCGTGTGACAACACGACGGATGGCGATGCCTGTGATGATGGCAACGCCTGCACGACCGGCGATGTGCTCAGCAACTGCGCTTGTGTTGGGACTTTCCAGGACACGGACAGCGATGGCATCTGCGACGCCAATGACCCGTGCGACAACACGACGGACGGCGATACCTGCGATGACGGCAACGCTTGCACGGCCGGCGATGTACTGAGCAACTGCGTTTGCGCCGGGACATTCCAAGACCCGGATGGTGACGGCATCTGCAGTGCGAACGACAACTGCCCGAACCTCTTTGGCGTGCAGGGCGACGCCTGCGACGATGGGAACCCGAACACCACGGGTGATGTGAACACCACTGGGTGCGTGTGCGCAGGAACGCTGATCGGAAACGATTGCGAGGGCGTGCCCGGTGGACCGGCGCAACCCGGAACGCCCTGTGATGATGGCGAGCCCAGCACCATCAACGACCTCTGGGGCGGGGATTGCGTGTGCGCAGGCACGCTGTGCGAAGCGCCAATTGCCAACGCCGGACCGAATTACACGATATGCGAGGGATCCGAACTCACCATGAGCGCGAGCGCATCCGGCACGCCACCCTTCACTTATGTATGGAGCGGCACGGGCACCTTCTCGCCGGACAATGCCTCGGCGACCGTGACCGTGAACGGTGCCGCCACCGGCGTATATGAGGTGACAGTGAGCAACGCGTGTGGTGTTTCCAGTGATGTGACCATCGTGACCGTGGACACACCAGGCGCGCCCTGCGATGATGGCGATGTCTGCACTGCGGGCGATGTCTTCCAGGCCAACTGCACCTGCGCAGGCACCTTCCAGGACGCGGACAGCGACGGCATCTGCGACGCGAACGACCCGTGCGACAACACCACGGACGGTGATGCGTGCGATGACGGCAACGCCTGCACGACCGGCGATGTGCTGAACAACTGCGTTTGCGCCGGGACTTTCCAGGACCCCGATGGCGACGGCATCTGCAGTGCGAACGACAACTGCCCGGAGCTGTTCGGTGTGCAAGGCGATCCCTGTGATGATGGGAACCCGAACACAACGGGTGATGTGAATACGGCGGCCTGTATTTGTGCGGGAACGTTGATCGGTGACGACTGCGAGGGCGTGCCCGGTGGACCGGCCCAACCCGGAACACCATGCAACGACAACGATGTCTGCACCACGGGTGATGTCTACCAGGCGAACTGCGCTTGCGCCGGCACCTTTGAGGACACCGACAACGACGGTGTATGCGACGCGAACGACCCCTGTCCCGGTGCGAACCCCGGTCTTCCCTGCGACGATGACGATGTCTGCACGATCAACGACGTGATCCAGAACAACTGCATCTGCACCGGCACCTTCGATGACCACGACAACGACGGCATCTGCAGTGCGAACGACAACTGCCCGAACCTCTTCGGCGTGCAGGGCGACGCATGCGATGACGGAAACCTGAACACCACAGGGGATGTGATCACGGCGGCTTGTGTTTGCGCGGGTTCACAGTCGAACGATGCGTGCGCGAACGCAGTGGTCCTGACACTGCAGGAAGCAGGTGGTTGCCCGGCCCTGGGAACCGCTGGCACACTGGCCGGGGCCACCGGCAGCGATGCGACGGGCTGTGGGGGCCTCGCCTACAACGACGTCTGGTACCTGGTGAATTCCGGCAGTTCGACCTTGATGCAACTGTATCTCACCGGCGATGAGGCCACGGGCCTTCGGGTGGAGGTGCTGGATGCGTGTGGCGGCAGCAACGTGGCCTGCCTGAACAGTTTCCCGGCCACGTTCGCCAGCACGCCCGGTACCGATTACTGGATCCGTGTGTTCAACATCGTCACGGAAGGCGGCTTCAGTATCTGTGCCAGCAGCGCCGTGGTGGACTGCGAAGGCACGCCTGGTGGCCCGGTCGTGCCCGGCACGCCTTGCGACGATGCCGATGCGTGTACCACGGGTGATGTGCTGGATGCGAATTGCGTTTGCGCAGGAACATACCAGGACACGGATAATGACGGCACGTGCGATGCGGACGATGGCTGCCCTACCGATCCGGACAAGATCGCCGTCGGCATCTGCGGCTGTGGTGTAGCGGATACGGACACGGACCTGGATGGCGCGGCCGATTGTCTGGACAACTGCCCGAACGTCCCTGGCCAGGTCGGCTCGCCGTGCGATGTGGGCAACCCCTGCACCGGTGGCGGATTCCTCGATGCGAGTTGCATCTGTCAAGTGACCTTGTTGGACGACGACGGCGATGGCATACCGAACTGCGGGGATGACTGCCCTGCGGTACCTGGTCAACAGGGTTCTCCGTGCGATGATGGCAACGTGTCCACGAGCAACGATGTGCTGAACGCTGAGTGCGCATGTGTGGGCACGGCCTGTTCACAGAACGTGCAACTCACGTTGAACACGGACGCGAATGGCGGGCAGACGAGTTATGACATCATTCCCCTGGGCGGCGGCACCCCGGTTTGTACGGGTAGCGGTTTCGCAAGCAACACCACGGTGGTGTCCTCCTGCTGCCTGATTGATGGGTGCTATGAACTCCGCGTCTTCGACAGCGCTGGCGATGGCATCGTGCCCGGTGGCTACGTACTGCGGGACCCGCTCGGCAAGCGCATCATCGACAACGCGGGCGACGGTGGATTCGGTGGCGTGAGCCAGGTGGCGAACAACCTCGGGTTCTGCCTGCCCTTGGGCCCCAATACGGTGATCACCGCGCACTGCGACCGCGAGACCTGGAGCCACTCCGAAGTGATCCAAGCCGTGGTGGACGCGCAAGTGACCGCGCAGTTCGGACCGAACAACTACACCAGTGGGTACCAGTTCTGGTTCTTCGATCCGGACGGTGGCTACTCGCGCCGGATCATGCAGACGCATGCCAGCCCGGGCTCCGTGCTTTCCGCCCCGGCCAGTGTGCGCGCCTCGTACCTGAAACTGAGCTCGATGGTGACCAGCCCCTTGCCGTTCAATACCTTGTTGAACGTGCGCGTGCGGGCACAAGTGGCCGGCGTGTACAAGCCGTTCGGTCCGGCATGCAGGTTCCGCATCCCCACGCCACCCTGCCTCACCACGCAACTCACCACCACGGCCGATCCCATCATCTCATGCGGGGCTTCCGTGATGAAACCGGGTGGTGTGATATATGCCACAGGCGTGACCGGGGCCACCCACTACCGTTTCAATTTCACACGTCCGGGATACGTGCGCAATGTGGCCGGCACAAGCCGCTCGCTCACCATCAACAACTGGGCAACCTCACCGCTCGTGTGCGGCCTGGCCTATGACGTGCGGGTGCAAGTGAGCTTTGATGGGGGGAGCACCTACTGCCCTTACGGCGATAGCTGCCCGATCACGATCACCTGCGGTTCACAAGCGCAGGCAGGTCGGGTCGTGGCAGCAACTATCGCCCCGGTGCTGAGCCTCTACCCGAACCCGAACCACGATGGCCGTGTGCGGGTGACGCTCGATGGCTTGGACATCACCCGGGAGACCTCGGCGATGATCAACGTGTTCGATGCGTTGGGCCGTCATGAGCTTGCCGAGCGATCGGTCGCAGCGGAGGGTTCGCTCAACTGCACCTTGGATGTCGGTCACCTGCCAGCAGGCGCCTACCTGGTAGTGGTTTCCATCGGGGACGAACGCTACATGGAGCGACTGATCAAGGACTAACGACCAGACCGCGACAGGAACGGGGCCGTGCGCACGCATGGCCCCGTTCACTTTTGTGGAAGGCCCGATCCGGGTGCTTTCCACGTGACCGCGTACCTGTTTTTGACTATTGCCTGGAACAGTTCCGTCCGATTACTTCGTGGCATAAGCTTGATCGCGATGCCAAGACCCCTTCTCACCGGTACGATGTTCCTGATGCTGAGCACCCTGGAAGCCCAACGCATGCTCCCCATCGGCACCGGGGCCGATAACATCGGTATCTCTGCCATGGTCGCTTACAATGGCGAACTCGTTCTCGGCGGCTCTTTCGCCACGTTCAACGACCACGCCCGGCGGAACCTGCAAGGCTGGGATGGCGGGACCGGTCACAACGACCTGCCCGGGGCCTTCGCCAATGCCCCGGAACGCGTTTCAGCGATGGCCGTCTTCCAAGGTGATCTGATCGCAGCGGGCCGCGAGAACACCTTCGGTAACATCGCCCGGTGGGATGGGACAGCATGGAGCGCGATGGGCAGCGGGCTGCCGCAGCGTGTTCTGGCCTTGTGCGTCCACAACGATGAACTCTATGCGGCGGGTCTGGACAGCGCTGTAAGCCGTTGGGACGGCAGTGCCTGGCAACAGGTGGGCGGTCGTTTCAATGGCCCGGTGAATGCGCTTGCATCGTTCAGCGGGTATCTG
This sequence comes from Flavobacteriales bacterium, assembly GCA_017998165.1. GTDB lineage: Bacteria > Bacteroidota > Bacteroidia > Flavobacteriales_F > PHOS-HE28 > PHOS-HE28. The sequence goes on from JAGODO010000021.1 coordinate 19,550, forward strand.
CATGCCGGCGGCGCTTTCACCCTGAACAGTGAGGATGTCCTGGACCAACGCTACCTCAGCTACTTCAATGGCGAGAGTTGGCAGGAAGCAGGCACCGGACTGAACGGGTCGGTGAATGCCCTGTTGAGCGCAGGCGACGAACTTTATGTCGGTGGGGACATCACCGCGGACGCCTCCGGCAACGGCACCTTCCCCAAGTGGACCCGCTTGAGCGTGGGCGGCTTCAGTAACGAACCACACACGCAGCTCGAGGACGGTTCCTTGGAAGGCATCGCCCAACTGCCCGATGGCCGTGTGATCATCGGTGGGGCTTCTGCCAGTTTGTTGGTCGACGGCAACCAGGCGCAAGTGATCCGCTTCGGTGGCATCCGCGCGGCGGGGGAGGTCGCTGGTCGCCTCATCGTGGCAGGCGATGCCTCCACACAAAGCTACGCTCCGGTGAACCGCATCGGCGAGCTGGTGGATGGGAAGGACTACGATGAACTCGCCATCAACAACATCCGCGCGGGTGCCACGCCAACGCCAGCGCTCTTCAGCGATCCGGTGTACAACGCACCCGCTTTCGAGGCGGACTCGATCTCCGGCCGTCACACCATGTACTCGGGTTCACCCTGGATCACCGGCTATGCGGACGGCGTGTTGCACAGCGCGACACCGAAATACAACGAAGCCGTCGCCGAGGGGGATTGGACCTGGGCCGGACCTCTGGTCGCCGATGTGCTGGACGCGGACTACTACCGGCGCTACCACCAGGTCTGGCGCGTCCGCCGCTCGGAGATCGACTTCCATATCGACCATTGGGATGACGTTGGCTATCAGATGCCCTATGGCATCGCGCAATGGCCGGGCAATGGCAACACCGACAATGGTGAACCGGCCCTATTGGCACCCTTCGCCGACCTGGATGAGGATGGCCTGTATGAGCCCGCGCAAGGGGAATTCCCCCTCGTCCGCCAGGACGAGGCCCTGTGGTACGTGATGCACACCCGGCCCGACCCGGACGCGCTGCACC
>JAGODO010000253.1 GCA_017998165.1 Flavobacteriales bacterium
TTGGGCGCACCCTGCGTCCGCGGAGCCTGACCGTTGCCGGGAGGGCCGGCGGCCCAAGCCGTGAGGCCCAAGCTGGCAGCAAGGCTCAGAGCGAAGGTTCTGGTGATCGCGCTTTGAGTGCCTTTCATGGTCGTGCGTTGTGAGTTCATCTAGAAACTGATCCGGAGACCCAGGCGAATGGTGCGCGGAGCGCCATAGTTGCCGGGGTCGTTGTTCTTGATCCTGTACAGGTCGCGGTATGCGTCTGGGTCGGTCTGCGAGCGGTCGGTGAGCTGCGCGAGGTAACCATCGTTGTTCGGCGAGCCGGTATAGCGGAAAACGTCGGTTATGTTCTCCGTGTTGAACACGTTCGTGATCAGCAGGTACACGTTCAGGTCAGCGCTCTTCGCCTTGTCACCGTCTTTGCCGCCGAAGCTGAGCGGGATATCACGGTCGATCTGCATGTCGGTGGTGAACTGCCACGGAAGACGTGCGCCATTCAGGGTTCCGTCCAAGCGGTAGTTGCTGGCACCTGTGGCCTCGCTAACCACCTGCGAACTGCGGCTGTAGGGCGTGCCGCTGCCGAGGATCGCCACGGTGTTCACGCCCATGCCTTGGAACACCGGTTTGCCGAAGATCATGGGGCCGTTGTAGTCCTTGCCGCGGCCGTAACGGAAGTCAATGGTGGCCTGGATGCGATGGCGCTGGTCGAAATCGAGCGGCGAGATGGTGCGCAGGTTGGGCTGACCGCTGTTGATCAGGTTGATCCCGGTGTTGGGGCCGGAACCCGTGCCATCAGCGAATTGCAGCGTGTAGCTCAAGCGCATCCACACATTGCCGGTGCGGCGCAAGTCGTAGGTGGTGGTGAAGCCCTTCACCGTGCCGAAGTCGAAGTTGTCGTAGGTGCGGTAGTCACGGGGCCAGGCATTCACCACGTTGCGCACCTGGATCTGATCACGAAGCTCGCGGTAGAATGCGGCAATCTTCAACGAACTGGCCTTGCCCAGCACCTGCTGGAAGCCCAACTCATAGTCGATGGTCTTGGTCGGCTTCAGATTGGGGTTGTTCAGCACCGGGTTGTCATTCTCGATGTACGCGTAGCTCACCAAGTCGCCACGGCTCTGGTTGGCGTTGGGGCGCTGCGTGAGCACATCGTAGTGCGCGAAGAACACCGCCTCATCGCTGATGGGGAAGGAGAAGGCCACGCGCGGCATGATGTTCACGACGGGCGTGTAATCGCGGAACGCCGAGCGGCTCAACGGCGAACCGCCATCGAGGTCGCTGCGGTCATCGCCGCCGATCAAATACGGACGTATGCGTCCGCCCTGCTGAATCGAGTTGCCATCGCTGAGCTCGGTGCCATTGGCGCTGTACCATGTGTCGCCGTCGCGATAGCCCTTCACGGAGAACGCGTCGTCGTAGTCGTCCACGTACACAACGAAATCATCACCGATGTTGCTCGGCCTGTTATTCAGAGCGGTTTGGATAGCTGATGACGGGACCGCATCGCCTGCCTTGTAGGCATCGCGCCAGAGGTACTTGTCCTTCAGCACGTTCTGGTTGGCGTCGTAGCGATCAACCCGCACGCCCACGTTGAAGATGATGTCGTCGAACGCGAACTTGTCCATGACATAGCCCGCCATGTAGATCGGTTGGAAGGGCGCTTGGGCTCGCGTGTAGCTGCCGCGCGCATCCTTCTCCTTGAAGAAGTCGTCGAAACTGGGCTTGCGCGTGAGCTTGTTGCCCAGGTAATCGAAGCCCACGAAGTTCACCAACGTGCTGTTGCCTTCGTTGATCAGCTCATCGGGCTCGAACATGTCGAGGGAGAACACGCCGGGGTCGAGCTCATCCACGTCCACGAATTCGGTTCCCTGTTCGCTCAAACCGAGGCTGCGGCGCAGGCTGCGGCTGAAGAACTTGTTATCGTCATCGGAATAAAGCCGATCATAGAAATGGAAGGGGAATGAGCTGTTCGGGAGCACGACGATGAAATCCGCTGGATTCGTATCCGGATCCTTGAAGTTCTCGATGTGGAAATTGGCCAGGCCGCGCGCTCGATTCCACAAGCCAACCGGCTCGAGATTATAGCGACGCTGGGTCAACTGCTCGTATTCGATGCCCACCATCACGGCATGTTGGCCGATATCGGCGCTGCCTAGCGCGGTGAATCGAATCTGCTCATTGAGTCGTTTGCGGAACGATGCGTTCCCGAGGTCGTCGGTGGAGCCTGAAATCACCCCAGGGTTGTTCCACATGGAATAGAGCGATACCGGGCGATTGCCGTTCCAGAGAGCGCCGCGGCCCTGAGCCTCGATGCGGTCCTGGTAGTAGCCGATGTAATCACCACCCGTGACCTCCGCGCCGAATAGTTGCTGAACCGGGTATTGCTCCCGGGGCAACGCATTAAAGTAATAGTTGTCGAACGCGGCCAAGAAAGGATTCTGTGTCCCTGGCGTGAAGGTCACCAACGTATCGCGAACGCCGACCTGCACCCAGCGGCTGCCCTGCAGCTCGAATTGAGGCGCCCGGTAGGTGGTGAAACGACCGACGTAGCCGTAGTCGAAGAGCCTGTCGCCATGAACATAGTCCTCCACATTGTTCTGATATCGGCTGTAGTCGAACTGCAGGCTGTAGTAGGCATTCTTGATCGTGCTCTTCTTCTCCTCTTCGCTGGTCCGGTTGGTGAAGCGCTGCGTGTATTTGATGAAGGCCCTCCAGCTCAATTCCTTGGTCCGGATGTTCCGGTCTGGATTAAGCAGAGAATTATTCCGGTTGTAGCCCTGCTTGTTGGAGTACTCCAACGAGCCGCCAACGGTGAGCTGCACATTCTGCGAGGTGGCGATGTCGATCTTGCCCGAAGCGGTATAGATCTTCTCGCCTGCGTTCTGACGCGTGGGAATGCTCTCCACATCGCCGGCGCGGATGAATTCCGAGCTGTTCACCAAGGCCACGTCGCCGCCGCCGATCTGCAACAGGCGGCCGGGATTCGCCAGGATGCGGTCACGCGCTTCCGCCTTCAGGCGCACATCGCCCAGGTAGCTCGGTCCGTTATCCACGGCATTGGTGTACTGGCCGCTGAGGAAGAAGCCGATCAGGGGTTTGCTCTTGTTGCCCAGGCTGTCCTTGCGGAACAGCAGTGGACCGCTCACGCTGGCCTCCAGCTGGTTGAAGGCGAACTTGTCCAGACCAACGATATCGGTGATGTCATTGCCCACCTTGAAGCCTGAGGTAAGGTACTCCGCACCACCGAAGAACTGCCGGCTCGGACCACGCGTGGTGATGTTGATCAAGCCACCGGTCACGTCGCCATAGTTAGCGGGCACACCTCCGGTGATCACCTGCACCTCCTCAATAGCACCCTTGGGCAGGCCAGTTCCGGCTCCTGCGGGCACTTTCACGCCGTCGATGTAGTAGTAGGTGGCCTCGGTGCGCGCTCCACGGATGGAGATGCCGCCCCCGGTGCCCGCGTCGCTGGCGCCCGCCACCGTAGTGGCGATGCTCGCTGCGCTGCGACCCGGCATCTTGGCGATGTCCTCGCGGGTCACCGTGCCGCCGCTGGCCCCGCCGTCCTTGTTGATCAGCGGAACGGTGTACTGCACCACTTCGAATTCCTTGAGCTCGATGCCCGCATTGAGCGGGATGTTCAAGAAAGTGATGATGTTGCTGTTCACCACCACCCCGGTCTGCTTGTACGGCTGGTAGCCCACGTAGCTCACCACCACATCATAGGTGCCCGGGTCGATGGGCTTGATGAAGTAATTGCCATCGAAGTCGGTGGCGCCGCCGGTGACCTGTGAACCGCGGTTCTCCACCACGATGTTCACGAAGGGCAGGGGCTCGCCCGTCTTCTTGTCAGTGATCTTGCCCTTGAGGCTGCCGGTGCCCACTTGGGCGAGCACGGGAAGCGTTGCGAGGAAGCAAAGGGCGACAGCGGTGGATAGCCTTCTCACCATCAAACGGTCAGGTTTATCGTTCTGAAAAGCTTCGCGACGAGGGGGCGCTAAACTATACGCTGCGGTCAAATAACCGCAGGACCCGATTTTTTGCCGGTCGTCCCGGATCAGGATGCGGTAAGCCGGCGCCTCGGGACGCCGTTCACCATTCACCTTCAGGCTTCGCATGGAACCAATGTATGCGGCCGAAACGGACCCGCTGCCCGCGCGTGACGCGAATCGCGGGACATTCTATACGGCTCTGAACCAGCCCCTCAGCGCTTGCGCCGGAACATGCGCGACAGGAATCCATCGCGGTGGGCCCCGCTGCCGTGACGATCCGCGCGCTTGCCGTGCTTCTTCATGCGCTTGCGGGTGGCCTTGTCCTGAAGATTCAGGTGGTGCTCGCGGTTCTCCTTATCCTGCTTGATCTTCTGCTTCTTCTCCTCGCGCTCCTTCTTGGCCAGGATCTTCTCCTGCTTGCGCTGGCTGATGCCCTCTTCCTGGGCCTGGCTCATCAACGGGCCCATGGACGCAGCGGCCAATAGGAGTAAGCGGGTCCAGCGCAGCATGGCGCAAGGATACACCAGCCGCCAGGCGTTGCGCGTTACTTTGCGGGACGAACCCCATGCGTTTCGGCATCTCCCCTTCCCTGCTGGTCTTTGCCGGCGCGCTGTCGCTCCAGCTTGGCTGCCGCAAGCCCTCTTCGAGCGGCGGCGTGCCCCCGGTGCAGGTCGATATCGCCATCAACATCAACAACCCGGCCTACGCGGACCTCGCGGTGACCGGCGGCTGGCTCTACCTCTCCGGCGGCTCGCAAGGCATCATCGTCTACCGCAGCGGGCCTTCGGACTTCACCGCCCTGGATCGCCATTGCCCCTACCAGAGCCAGAACCTCTGCAAAGTGGTGGTGGACAGCAGCCAGGTGATCGCGCGCGACACGGCTTGCTGCGGCTCGGCCTTCCTGATCAATGACGGAAGCGTGGTGCAAGGACCAGCCGCGCTCAACCTGCAGCGCTACAGCACCTCCTTCAACGGGTCGATCCTGCGGATCTACAACAACTGACACCGCTCAGAACCGGAAGCTGATGCCCGCGCTGGGCAGCAAAGGCAGCTGATTCACGCGCTCGTAGCGCACGCGGTCGAAGTAGAAGATGTTCTCACGGTTCAGCGCGTTCGTCACGCCGAGGTCGAGCTCCAGGCTCTTGTGCTCATCGAAGCGCCAGGTCTTGGTCACGCCGAGGTCCACACGCGAGTAGGCCGGCAGGCGCCCCTTGTTGAGCGGGCCGAACACGATGGCCAGGTCCGCGTTACTGGTGGCGTAGTCCGTGTTGATGTCGCCATTGAAGGGCACGGAGCCATAGAAGCCCTGCGTGCGGGTGAAGGGGAAGCCGCTGCCGTAATTCCAGCGCAGGTTCACTTTCCATGCATCGAACTTGCCGAAAGCGTAGCTGGCCACCAGGTTCATGTTGTGGCGTCGGTCCCAGACCGGGTTGTACTCCTGCAC
>JAGODO010000022.1 GCA_017998165.1 Flavobacteriales bacterium
TGCGTAAGGCGAGCGGGCTGCGCTGCATCATGATGCTGCACCATTCCACAGTCGTATCCTCCAGTTGGGCGAGGGGAACGACCTTGTTCACCATGCCCATGTCGAAGGCTTCCTGCGCGGAATACTGCAGACAGAGGAACCAGATCTCGCGCGCTTTCTTCTGCCCGACGTGCCGCGCCAGGTAGTTGCTGCCGAAGCCCGCATCGAAGCTGCCGACCTTCGGACCGGTCTGCCCGAAACGGGCATGGTCCGCAGCGATCGTGAGGTCGCAGACCACATGCAAGACATGCCCGCCGCCGATGGCGTAGCCGTTCACCATGGCCACCACAGGCTTGGGCAGTTCGCGGATGCGCTTGTGCAGATCGAGCACGTTCAAGCGTGGGATGCCGTCGGTGCCGATGTAACCGCCACGGCCCTTCACGTTCTGGTCACCGCCGCTGCAGAAGGCCTTGTCGCCTTCACCGGTGAACACCACGACGCCGATGCGCGGATCTTCCCGGGCAATGTCCATCGCATCGATCATCTCCTTGTTCGTCTCCGGGCGGAAGGCGTTGTAGACCTCGGGCCTGTTGATCGTGATCTTGGCGATGCCTTCAAAAAACTCGAAGCGGATGTCCGTGTATTCCTTGATGGGGGTCCAAGCGCGTGTTGCCACTGTTGTCGGTTGTCAGTTGTCGGTTGTCAGGCTGCCGATGGACCACTCGTGCAACTTCGCGAAATAGTCCCGCAAGACCTTGGGTGAAACAAGCGCGTCCGTAGTGACATGGAGCACTGCGGGCCTGTCGTGCGCGGAGTAGAGCTTGTCCAACCCGGCTTCCAGGGACGCCTGATCGTTCGCATGGTAGTACGGCAGGTCGTAGCTCTTCACCACCTGCTCGATGTTGCGCTTGTGCGGGGCCTCGAACCACTTCAGCAGATCCGCGTCCTTGTCGGGACCTTCGATGAAGCGGAAGATGTTGCCGCCACCGTTGTCGATCACGATCACTTTCAGCAACGGTGAAAGCTGCTCGTTCCAGAAGGCGTTGCTGTCGTAGCAGAATGCCGTGTCCCCGGTAATGAGCGTGGTGAGCTTGCCGGTCGCGAAGGCTGCCCCCACGGCGGTGCTCGTGCAGCCATCGATGCCGCTCGTTCCCCGGTTGCCGGACCAGCGGATGCCGCGCACACGGTCGAACAGCTGCGCATAGCGGGCAGGTGTGCTGTTCGCCAGATGCACATCGCTCTCTCCAGGTATCCGATCGTTCAACGTGTTGAACACGGTGAGGTCGCAGAAAGGCGCGTTCGCGATGATGCGGTGATGCTGGCCACGCACGCGCTCATCCACCATCCGCCAGGCCTCCCCGTAGATGCTCTCGTTGGGTTGCGCGCCGTTCATCACCTGTGCGAAGAAGACCTCCGGCGAAACGGCGATATCGTGCGTCAGGCTCTGGTAGGTATCATAATGCCGTTGTCCGATATCCACGTTCCATTGCTGCGTTGGCCTCCACTTGCGCAACAAGGTCTTGATCCGCTTGCTGACCACGGCACCACCGAAGGTGATGAGCAGATCGGGGCACAGGTCCTCTTCATTGCGGTCGTTGACGCCTTCGATGACCCGATCGATGCAGGTGATGAACGCCGGGTCGTCCAGGTTGCTGGTGGCTTCGGTATGGACGGTCACTTGCGGTAGTGAGGCCAGTCGGCGCAGTTGCGTCTTCAGCCCGGCGCTCCAATGGCCCTGGCCCGCGAGCAGCATCACCTTCTTGCACGCGCTCACCTGCGCGATCAGCCACCCTGCATGCTCCGGCAGGATGAACGGCTCCGTCATGACCGGGGCGATCAGCCGGGATCCACCGGCGACTTCGCTGGTCCCATAGAGCGGTTCGGCGAAGGGCACGTTCACATGCACGGGGCCGGGCACCGGCAGCAGCGTGGCATCGATCGCCTCGTTGATGAGCCTTCCACAATGCCAGCGCGAAAGCTCATCGTCCAACTTGCGTGGAAGTTGTACGCTCCGCTTCATGTGCAGCGCGAGCGCGCCCTGTTGACGGATGGCCTGCCCTTCACCCTGATCGACCCACTCCTCGGGACGGTCCGCGGTGATCACCAACAGGGGTACGCGCTGATAGAATGCCTCGGCGATGGCCGGACTATAATTCAGGACCGCGCTTCCACTGGTGCAGATCAGGGCCACCGGGGCGTGCAGCTGCTGGGCCATGCCCAGCGCGAAGAAGGCCGCGCTGCGCTCATCGATCACGCGCAGGCATTGGATACCCTCCTGCCGGTTGAAGGCGATGACGAGCGGGGCACTACGCGAACCGGGGCTGATCACCGCATATCTCAAGCCTTTGCCAACGCACAGGCGTGCGAGTTCGGCGGCCGCCAGGTGATCGCTGGTGAGCATGGGGGTCGCGAATGTATCCCGGCGCGTCCCGCGGGCACCCATGCCCATCCCGTGCGCTAGTGGAGCGCGGCGATCGGTCTCAGCCACGTCTGCGCCTTCTGCTCGGTCTCCTCCCATTCCATTTGCGGATCGGACCCGGCGGTGATGCCCGCGCCCGTGAAAATGACGGCCTTGCCGTCCGCATGGCGCAGGCACCGGATGTTCACGTAAAGTTCTGTACGGCCATCCGGGTTCCATGGGCCCCAGAAACCCGTGTAGCAGCCGCGTTCATGCGCCTCGTGCTCCAGAATGAATCCGCGCGCCGCATCACGCGGGGTACCACAGACCGCGGGCGTGGGATGCAGCGCGAGCACGATGTCGCTCAATGTGCCTTCGCCGAGATCGGCCTCGATGCGCGAACGCAGATGGACCACTTCCCCCGCGCCGACCGCCTCGGGCGGGAAGGCCACGGTGTTCCGCGCTCCGCAGCGCGTGAACGTATCCAGCACGCTGTTGATCACCAGCTGCTGCTCGTTCCGCTCCTTGTTGCCCCATGCTCCGGGATCGGCCGGTGCGCTATCGCTCGCCATGGTCCCGGCCAGCGCGTCCACGCGAAGATGATCCTCCTCCGCCAGGATCAGCCGTTCGGGTGAAGCACCGAGCCAGGTGCCGTGATCGGGCGTATGCATGAGGACCACGAAGGCGTGCGGCCGCTCCTGACAAGCCTGAAGAAAGAGCCCGGAAAGCTCTTCCCTGGCAAGCAACACCGTGCGGGTCCTTGAGAGCACGACTTTCTCGATGGCGCCGCTGTTGATAAGGGACCGGGCCGTCTCCACGGCACCGATGAAACCGGCCTGCGGTGTATCGGTGAAATGCACGGGGTGCTCACCTTCCTCACCTTGGCACTCGAACAGCGCACTGATGTCCGGGCCCCACTCGCCGAACGAGAGGTCAACGTCCGAGCGGATCATCGCGATGCGCTCGTCATCCATCAAGAAGGGCGCGATCAGGAAGACATCGTTCACCTCCCAGAGCAATGAGCCCTCCACGGTCTCGATCTCCGGCTGCCGTTGCGCCCACAAGGTGATGGGTGTACCGGGGCGGCGGAACGCGGCGAACGTCAGCCCCTTCTTCAGGCTCCGGGCCAACGCATCGTGCAGAGAGGGGTCCGTGCTCATGCCTTGCGATCGATGATCATATTGGTGATCCTGCAGACGGCGACGAGATCACCGGACTCATTGACAACGCGGATGTCCCACACATGCGTTGCCCGGCCCCTGTGCACCAGCCGGCCGATCGCCTTGACCACCCCGTTCCGCACGGACTTGATGTGGTTCGCGTTCACTTCGATGCCCACGACCGCCTGCCGTTCGTGGTCCACCAAGAGATAGCTGCTGGCACTTCCGAGTGATTCGGCGAGCGCCACTGTGGCGCCCCCGTGCAAAAGGCCCATGGGCTGATGGGTACGCGGGCCCACCGGCATGGTGGCCGCCACCTCGTCAGCGCCCGCCGGCACGAAAACAATGTCCAGCGCTTCCATCAGCGTACCTGGGCGGAGGGCGTTGGCCTGGATCAATTGGTCCGGAGTGAGCATGGCGGGGGAGCTGCGAAACTACCCTTCATCTTATCACCAATGGCGCCGTGCCCGTGCATGCCTTCGTTACGATCTTCGCACCCCGAAGATGGAGCGTCCCAAACGGATCCTGCTGGTAGAAGACGAGGAGACCCTCCGCTCCTCGCTCAAGCTCAATTTCGAACTGGAGGGCTATGATGTGACCACGGCTGTGCGCGGAAGCGAGGCTTTGGAACGCATTCGTGGCGCGCGATTCGACGGGATCGTCCTGGACGTGATGCTTCCCGACGTGGACGGTTTCACCATCTGCGAAACGATGCGGCTGGAAGGTAACGCCACGCCCGTGCTCTTTCTCACCGCCCGCACCCTGCCCCACGAGCGCATCCGGGGGCTGCGTTCGGGTGACGACTATCTCGGCAAGCCATTCGAGCTGGAAGAACTGCTCCTGCGCGTGACCAAGCTGGTAGCCCGCCGAAGCGATGGCAGCCCCAGCACCGGCCCCAGCAAACGGGTCTTCGGGAACAACGAGATCGATTTCGACTCCTACGACATCAAGGGGCAACGCGGACTCTCCAAACGCCTGACCCAACGGGAGATCCTGCTGCTGCGTTTGCTGACGGACCGCTCCGACGAGGTTGTGAGCCGGGAGGAGATCCTCCAAAAAGTGTGGGGGTACGACGTCTTCCCCACCACTCGTACGATCGACAATTTCATCGTTGCGTTCCGCAAGTACTTCGAGCCGGAACCCCGGACGCCTCGCCATTTCCATTCCGTACGGGGCGTAGGGTACAAGTTCACCCCATAGTTTTTCGGGCGCTGCGGCAACCCCTCGCACTGGTCATCGTCTTATGGTTGTCAACGGTCTTCCTGACCCTGACACTGGTTCCATTCAAATCCTTGCAGGTTTACCACGCAGGGGCTCCGTAAGGGGCCCCTGTTTGGTTTTCGGCCGGTCACCTGCGACAGGCATCAACACCCACCCCGGTCCAACGGGCGCTACAGCCCGCCGGTGCCCCGACACCGGTCGTTAGGCGAGAACTTTTGTACCCCCCTGTTGCCGATCGGACCGGGGAAGTGTACTTTCGACAAACAAATCCTCATGGAAATGGCCCGCAACTACTCACTCGCCATCGCGACAGCAGCCGTCGCTCTTTTCCCGACCATCGGTTCCGCGCAAGGGAACATGGATATCGGCATCTTCCATAACGATGGGAACCTTGAAGTGAAGGTGCGGCCCACGTCAGAATTCGATGGCGTCTTCAGCAGCGTGGTCTTCACCGTGCGCTGGGACCGCGCCTCGGACCTGGTCCTTGGCAACGCGACGACACCTGATGGCGCACCGATCAACACGCGCAGGTCCGGGATCTTGCACGAGGACGGCATGTTCAACTACCTTGTTTTCGCCGGCTTCGGCTTCGATGAAATGGCGGCCAGCGGTTTGCGCTGGGAGGCCGGGCAGGAGTACACGATCCTCAATATCCCCGTGGAGGGCAAAGGGGTCGTGGAACTGGTGAACGACGAATGGACCGGCGTGCCGACCAACAATGCGGACTACTACGTGTCACTCGGTGGTCATGACAAGACCGGATCGATCTACAAGAGTATGGCCGCCACTACGGACCTGGAGGGTACGGTGATGATCAAGCCGAACCCGAATGAAGGCGTGTTCCAATTCTCCTTCGTCAGCACGGATGCGGTGGACCTGCGCGTTGACGTGGTCAACACGTTGGGCCAGTCGAGCTTCACACAGACCCTGCGTGGCTTCGAGGGCACATACGTAAAGGATATGGACCTCACCCATATGAGCGAAGGGATCTACTACCTGAAGATCACCCGCGGTGACAAGACCAGCGTACACAAGATCGTGTACCACTGATAGACCATCTTGACCGATCGAAGAAGGAGCCCCGGTGGCTCCTTCTTTTTTTTCGTCCGATGCGACGGTCATTCCCGCTGAGCGCAAAAAGCGCAATACGCGCTTTCCGGATCGTGCGCGAACGTGGTGGAAGGGTCCGACAAGGTCCGAAGGACGCTGGCCAATAGACGGGTCATGGCCTGGATGTCGGCGCGGTCGATCCGATCCCGGTCGCCGACGCGCAAGTACAAGCCAGTGCTTCCCTTGGCTCGTTGAAGGGGTTGCAATCCCGTGCGCAGTTCATTGACCTCCGGATGGAGGGTCATGTACAACCAGGCGTAGACCAATAGCTGCGCCGCATATCCCTTCTCTCCTTTCAACGCGTCCAGCGAGATCTCCTTGATGCGCAACGCGCCCTCATCCACGCGGCCCGTCTTCAAGTCCAGGATGTGCAGCACACCATCGCGGTCGTCCACGCGGTCCAAGCGTCCCCGGATCGTCGCATGCGTGCATTCCGGAATTCCTTCCACCGACAACGGCGCGTGGAGCTCTGATTCCAAGGCAAGCGGGATGATGCGCGCACCGTTCCGCACCAACCGGGCTTCACCGCGCAGGAAATTCTCGGCGGCACGCGTTGCCATTCCCAACTGCAGAAGAGGCTGGCCGCTACTTATCCGTTCCGTACCGAGTTCCGATGCGAATCTTGAGCCCAGTGCTTCACCCAGGCCGTGGGTCGCGGCTTCCACTTCCCCGGCCACCAGCGGATCGCCCAACCAAGGGCGATGGATATCCTCGAGCAGGCCATGCAATACGTTCCCCATCACGTCCCCTCCGATGCGAACCCCGGAGACATCCGGTTCGCGCAGCCCGCGCACATATCTGAACCAGAAATCGAGGGGACAACGCAGCCAGGCACGCAACGCTGAAGGAGAAAGGCCCCTGCGCAAGAGTTCCCCGATCCTCGCTCGTGTCTCCTCATCGTTCGGTATGACCAGAGGTGGAGGATCCGATACCGGGACAGGCACTCGAGCATTCAGAAAAACCATCGCCCCGCGCCCTTCGCCGTACAGCTCATGACGCAGTTGTGCGATGAAACGGCTCGGGCCATTCGCCGCGCCCTGTTCATCGTATACCAGCAGCACGTCCTCGGCCCCCTGAAGCGTGCGCAGGAAATTGTAGGCCTGCACGGCATCTCCACTGTCACGCGAGGGAAGCCCATACGCGCGACGGAGTTCGAAGGGGACATAGGAGCGCTCGAGCGAAGGGGCGGGCAACTTCCCTTCCTGTGCGCCGAGCACGATGATGTGGCGCGGATCCAAGCCCCGAGCCTCCAGAAGCCCCATGATCTGCAATCCTGCGAGCGGCTCACCGAACAATCCGATCCGGGCTGTGCGCAGCAGGCGCGTCATGACCGATGCGTATACGGCCCCGTGCGAGGAATGCCCATAGCGCTCCAAAAGATCCGCCGCTTTTCCCAAGGCGATCGAAGCCTTGTACACCTGCTCGATGACGAAGGCGTCCTGTCCGACCGCTGTCCTTGCCCAGGCGAGCAGCGCCACGAGCCGCGTACGTGCCGGAGCATCCCGGTCAGGTGCGAAGACCCCTGTGGCGAATGAGACCGTCCTTGCGCCAAGTCCCGCCAGTGCGCGCACGATCGCTTCACCCCCGATCCCATGAAGTCCGCCTGCCAGGATCGTACGTATCGCCTCGTCCATGGCGGCCGGATCATCTGCCGCGCGCAGGAACGGATGGCGCAACAGGTCCAACACCAACCCTGTATTCCACATACCCGTCCCCTCGGAGGAAGAGTATACGCGGAAGAACGACTCGACCAGCGAGCCGATGGGCAGTGCCGCCAGCGCGAGGCCCATGGTCACATTCACCGGTCCAGTGCCAGATGGCAGCGCTTCCAGCAATGCGGGCAGGAGATGTTCATCAGCAAGCAGGATGGCGGTATTAGCACGGGCCTCCGGGGTCAATGTGAGCAAGTGGCTGGCCGCACACCATGCTTGAGCTACGGCGTTCGGGGAACGCAGCACAGCGATGCTGGGCCCCTGGCGACCCAAATTGTCCCCAATGGGTACCACACCAAGGCCGTACCGGGCGATCGCCGTTCGCAGATGTTCGCCCGCCTCCTGTTCCATCGCCGCGAGGTAGTAGCGGTCCGCGTCCCAAGCGAACCGTGCCGAGCCGGAATCCCGCGCGGCATCGAGCACACGACCCTCGGCGACGGTGAATGCATTGAGGCCAGCGAACCAAACGCGCTTCCAAGGCCAGTCAGTCGTGCCCTTTTCCGCGGCTGCGCGCGCGGCGAGACCCGATGTCGCCAGGTTCTGCGCCAGCAAACGGTCGTTGAGCGCTTTGTGGAACTTCCCGGCCATGGACCAATAGCGCACCATCCGCTGCTGGCCCGCGCTGAGCGGATCGATGTTGAAGCTCCAATCGATATCGTCCCATGAACGCAGGTCGCGATAGAACCCTTCCAACCGCACCATGCCAGCATCCGCCTCGCTCATGTCCGAGATCGTGACGGGCGACCACTCCATGAAGTCCTCCAGCGATCGCACATCGTCGCCGGCCACGCTCCGGTAGGCTTCGAACGCCTCGAAGAGCAGTTCCTCCATCGGCAACACGCGCAGGCCGCTGAGCCGTTCCATAAAAGAAGACAAGGTGAACACCTCTGGGCTCCACAGCGCCTTCCCGGCCCGCCGGGCAAGCGCATCGCGCAGGTAAAGGCCCGCGCGCTGGGAAGGCAGTACGACCGCCACGTTCCCCAGCGCCTCGTCGTGCTCCTTCAGCAGCGCTTCGGCGAGCTTTTCAACGAACGTCATCATCGATCTTCGCCGAATGTACCCGACGGGACGTCGTCGGGACCCATCGGCGACATGCACCACGCACCATTCCCCGTTTATCTCCGCCTTACCGGGGGGTACAGCCTGTACCGGATCGAGTCGGAAACCTCGTTCACGGAGGTACAACACGTCGGTAGCCGTTACCTGGCGCATCGGATATCGGCCATCACCTGGCCGGAACGCCTTCGCATCGCTGACATGCTGATGAACAGGGATGGCTCCCTGGCACGGTCAACGCCGGAGGAGTTCGACCACTGGCTCAACGAGGCGACAAGGGGCTGAGGCAACCGGGGGGTACGAGCCGCTCCCGGGGAGGGGCCGGTCAACCGTTCGTCGTTCGATGTCGCCTGAGGCAACCCGGTCGCTTATCTTCGGGTCATTCCACCATGCGTTCCGCCATCGCGCTCTCCCTCCTGCTTTGCGGTACCGCGGTCGATGCGACGCACCTCATCGGTGGCGAGCTCTTCTATACCTCGCTCGGTGGTGACGATTACTCAGTGACCCTGAAAATGTACCGCGACTGCGGGCCAGGGAACACGAACGAAACAGGGTTCGATCCTTCGGCGGAGATCGCCGCGTACAATGCGGACGGGACGTACTTCGGCAGCTGGTTCTTCGACCTCGGCACGGTCGAAGCCGTACCAATAGTCTGGACCAATCCGTGCCTCAGCCCACCGAGCACGATCTGTGTAGAGGAGGGCGTGTACAACGGTATCATGAACCTGCCGACAGGTTCCGGTGGTTACACGCTGAGCTATCAGCGTTGCTGCCGTTCGCCCGTGGTCATCAACCTATTCGATCCCGCCAGCCAAGGTCTCACCTGTGCGGTGACCATTCCTGATGTGAGCGTAAGCGGACCCAACAGCAGCCCGAATTTCGAGACCTACCCGCCCATCGCGTTGTGCATCGCGCAGGACATGACTTTCAGCCATGCCGCTGCGGATCCCGATGGCGACGTTCTCGTCTATGACCTGTGCGCCCCACTGAACGGTGGCTCACAATTCGACCCCCAGCCCAGCCCACCGAGCGGTCCTCCATTTTTCCCCGTCTCTTGGGAAAGCGGCTACTCCACGTTGAACATGATCGACGCGGCGCCCCCGCTCACCATTGATGCCAACACCGGTAGCGTGACATTGACACCGACCCTGCTCGGATCCTTCGCCGTGGGCGTCCGCGTCAAGGAGTTCCGCGACGGGGTGCAACTGAGCGAGGTGATCCGGGATTTCCGCTTCGATGTGGTCCCTTGCGCCGCAGCGGTCACCTCCACCGTCACCTCGCAACAAGCGCTCGTGGACAGTGGACAACCCAACACGGGTGTCTGTGACGGCCTTACCGTGGACATGCAGAACGAGAGCTCCGGGGCGGACACATACCATTGGGACTTCGGCGTGACCAGCTCGAGCAGCGATACGAGCGATCAGGAGGAACCCTCCTTCACCTACCCGACCGCTGGCACTTATTCCGTTACGCTCATCGCGAACCCGGGATGGCCCTGTGCCGATACCGCATTGGCCATCTTCGCCGTCGCTCCGCCCGTGACCGTGGAATTCGACAGGCCGCCCATCACATGCCTGGATGAGCAGCCCGTGTCCCTCACCGCCACCGGCTCCTTCTCCTCCGCAGCGACCGTTACATGGGACCTGGGCACCGGTGGTGCTTCCGATGCCGATCAACACACCACGCACCCGACGTTCCCCGGGCTTGGAGCATTCGCCGTTCATGTGACCGCCACGGAATTCGACTGTTCGAACTCCTACACGGACAGCGTGATCATCCACCCGCGTCCGGTTCCGCTGTTCCTGGTGGATACGGCGAGCTGCGCCCCGCTCGATGCGCAGTTCGACAACGCCAGCACGGCATGGACGCCCATGACCTATCTATGGAGCTTCGGGGACGAGAGCACAAGCTCGGAAGAGGCACCCCTGCATACCTACATCGCCCAAGGTTTCTACACCGTGTCCTTGACGGTCAGCACTGATTCGGGATGCATCGCCACGGAAACGCTCACGCGGCCTGACCTTATCCAAGTATGGCCCCAGCCCCACGCCGGATTCGCCGTCGATCCCGTGGTGGCCGACCTTATGCACCCGACCGTGGAAGTGAACGACATTTCAGAGGGCGCGTACGACTGGTCGTTCGAGCTTGATGGCCAGCATTTCGATACGACGGCCTTCTCCTACACGTTCAATGACGCCGGCTGGTACGACATCACCTTGATCGCGACCAGTGGGCTGGGCTGTGCGGACACGCTGACACGCCCCGTGTTCGTCGGTGATCACTTCTTCTTCGCTCCGAGCGCGTTCTCCCCGGACGGAGATGGGATCAACGAAGTATGGCAGCCCGAAGTGAAAGGCGCACGCCTGTACCGGCTCGACATCTTCGACCGTTGGGGGACCAACATCTTCAGCACTACCGATCCGAAGGCAGGATGGAGTGCCACCGACTTTCCGGTGGGGACTTACGCCTTCAAGGCTTGGATCAGCGAATGGGGGCCGCTGGAGAAGGAGTACAACGGTTCCATCACACTGATCCGGTAGGAACAACTCCCTTTGGCGACCGGTTCCGAAGTCTAGGGGAACGGATCCGCGAAGCGCTCGTCCGTGATCAACGGAAAATCGGTAAGCGTCTTCATGAACGCGACCAGTGCCTGCTTGTCGTACTCGCTGAGCCCGAGTTGCACGGGTACCCCGCCCGTATGCCCATCCACCGTGAGCCGATCATCCAAGTTCGGGTGCTGGCGTACGCCGCTGTTGTAGTGCTCGACCACCTCTTCCAGCGTAGTGAAGCGGCCGTCGTGCATGTAAGGCGCCGTCAGTGCGACATTACGAAGGCTGGGAACCTTGAATTTGCCGTTGTCCGCCGGATCTTCCGTCACCTCACCAAGGCCATTGTCCGCGCAGACCTCGTCCAAGCCGTTGTTGCGCGCGTCGCGATTGAAGAAATTCGCCGTCATGTGGCAATGGTTGCACCGCGTTTGTCCATTGAAGAATAGCGCCTTGCCGTCCAGCTCCAGCGATGAATAGCCCGCGAACCCGTCGGACTCTCCTTCATCGTACCGGGTGCGGTAGCTGGCCATCGAACGAACGAATTGCGCCAAGGCCCGCGCCACACGGTCCGACGTGATGCTGTCGTCCCCGAATGCCTGCGCGAAGAGCGCGGGGTAATAGGCGCGCGCGCGCAATCGCGTCGTCAGCGACCCCAGCGACATCCCCATTTCCACCTGGTCCTGGATGGGCATGAGCACCTGTTCCTCCAAGGAGTTCGCGCGCTTGTCCCAGAACTGTTCGCGCACGAAGAACTGGTTCACCAGGTGCGACGCGTTGCGGCGCGTGAACCCGCCCGCATGTCCCTCGCTCGACGCCTGGGGGTCCGCGAAACCCGCCGCCTGCTTGTGACAGCTCGCGCAACGCACATTGCTGTCCACTGACAGGTCGCGGTCATAGAAAAGTACCCGCCCCAATGTGGCGCCCCCGTCGGTTATCGGGTTGCCGTCCGGCGTGCTCTCCCAGAACGTGAGCAGGATGGAATTGAAATGATCCGGCAACGGCGGCACGGCATAGACATAGGGCAGCTCGGGCAACAGCGGACCCGGAGTGTCCTCTTCCTTCGGGGATACGGATGCGTCCTTCCTGCAAGCGATGAAGGTTACCGTCACCACCGCGACCGCCGCCATGACCGGTCCGGTGGTGAAGATCCCGCGCGCCATCGCCAGCCAAGCTACGCTGTGAAGATCAGTCAGGCACATCTGGACCACACGAGGCCTCCGGCCCGGAACATCTGTAACATCGGAGCCGGGCGATCGTCCCATCACAAGAACAACCGGGATGAGACAGTTGCAACACCTGGGCATAACCATCGCCCTTTCGACGACGCTGTTGCTGGGATCCGCCTGTAGTCGCGCGCAGGACGTCGCCAACCCGGACAGCATCCTGATCGGGAATGCAGAGCTTCCGCAAGTGCTTCTTGTGGGTTCCTTCCACTTCGAGTACTACGATCTGGACGCGCATGTCACCGCCAAGGAAAGACGTGTGAACGTGAAAGATCCCCGGCGACAGAAGGAGCTCGAGGAGCTTGTGGATCACATTGCCCGTTTCAAGCCCACGGCCATCGCCATCGAATGCGGGCCGAACACCGGCAGCATCCTGCGCCGTTACGAGCGGGCCAGGGCCAGCGGCACCATCGACCACGCGGATGAGATCGACCAGATCGGTTTCCGCGTGATGGAACGCTTCGGCATCGACACCCTTTATGGTGTGGATGCGCCCACCCTGGTCGAAGACCTCTGGAGCCACCGGGATTCGTCCGTATTGCATCCGCTCGTGGACAGCGTTTACGCCGATTGGGACTTCACCAGCGATGATGAGACCAGTCGACGATACAAGGCGTACTATACCGCCATGGAAACGTACCGTTCGGAGCATACCCTGATCGAGTCGTTCAAGATGATGAACTCCGACAAGGCCATCGACCGCGACTTCGGCGCCTATCTCGCCGGGGATTTCAAACTGGGGAAATACCGCGGCGCCGATGGTCTGGCCATGCACTGGTACGCTCGCAACCTGCGCATCTTCCGCAATATCCAGGAACTGCACCTGGGGCCCGATGACCGTCTTCTGGTACTCTTCGGCGCCGGACACATGGGCGTGCTCAAGCACCTGTTCGAGTGCTCAACCGAATTCAGCCCGGTAAGATTCGTTGACCTGTGATCGCGACCTAAGGCGTGACCACCTCCAGCCGCCTGACCTGTCGCACGTCGCGGGCATGCCGCAGGTCGTCCGGCACGATCAATTGGAGCGGCCCGTCGTGGCCATCCAACAGCTGTCCGTTCTTCTTCCAGGCCAGGATCACCGGTCGTTCCCGAAAGCTGCTATCGCATTCGGTGAGCGCGACCAAGGCCGTGTAGCCGTCCGCCGATCCCACACGCACATAGCTTTTCACCATGGTACGCTTCTCCATCGCCGCGACCGATGGGCAGTTCAGCTTCAGCACCTCCTTGAGCCAGGCGCCCTCGTAGGTGGCTTCCGCACCGTCGTGCGATCGGATCATGGCGCTGTGCGCGACCAGCTCTCGCATATCCTTCAGCGCGACGGTGGTATCGCAACCGTCGTGGGTCACCCGTATGGAAAGCGTATCGCTCTGTGCGAGGGAGCAAAGCGACAAGGCGCTGAAGAGCACAAGTGCGGGGACGCGCATGCCGCAAAGATGCGCTCGGCCCGAACACTGAACCGTTGTGTCAAGCTGACGCTGATCGTCGATGCTCGTGCCATGGTGCTCACTGCTCGGACAACAGCTGCGGGTATTCCTCGTTCAGCCGGATGAGCTTCCCCCAGAAGCCCTGGGAGACACGGTCATTCAGCAGTTCCACCAGCACATCAAGGTGCGTGTGCCAGCCACCGGAAACACCGAGCAGGTCCTTCTGGTTCGGAAGGCGCGCGTGCGTGAGCACCAGCAGAACCCCGTTGCCGCGCTCGCTCAGTTCAATGACCACTTCGGAAAGCGCATCGGCACGCTTGCCCCAGGTGAAGGCGAGCACATACGGCGGTTCACAGCGCGTCACTTGCGCATCCATGCTGTGGCCCTTCTCCATGCTCTTGTACTGCTCCGGGATCACCTCGCCTGCAGCGTAATCCTGGTGCAGCCAGGTAAGGTGGGCCGCGCCACCTGCCCGCAATTCCATCGGTCCTGAGGCGAGCCACTTGCCGCGCTTCTCGGAGTCGGTGAGGTAGGACCAGACCCGTTCGATGGGCCCGGGAAGTGTCCGCTCGAAGCGGATGGTGTCCGGTGCGATGAGCTTGCCGTACCGTGCTTGAGGTTCCATGTTGTTCAGTTGTTGACCATGCCGGTCAGTTCTTCGTTCGTGTTGCGCAGGTTCACTCCACCCTCATAGACCGATTTCAGGTTGGCCATCCAGAAGGTCCAGCCCACGTGGCATCCCAAGCGGATGTTCTTCTTCGAAGCCGGATCCGTCGGGATCCCGCTCTGCACCAGTTCCACGACCACTTCCTTTCCGACCTGCCGCAGGCGCACGTTCACCAAGGAGTTGGCGAAGGTGAACCGCACATGATCCCTGCCGTTCGCCTCCTTCACCACTCCTTTCTCCACGCCATCATACCCGTACCACTCCCATTGAAAGGCGCATCCTTTGGCGATGGAAGCGGCACGTCGGATCGGCTTTTTGTCGACCCCCGTGTACACGGCCTTGCGGAGGAACCATTCCTCCAGCTCGGACGCGCGCGTCCATGCGCTATAGAGCTTCTTCATGCTCGCCCTTACCGGGATCCGAACCGTGAAACTTGTCCAGTCGATCCTGCTCATCGTGATGTGTGTTATGGTTTGGTGCCATCCTCTTCGCGCAGCAGCTTCTCCAACGCATCCAGGCGTGAAGACCAGAAGTCGCGTGTGTGCTCGATCCATTGTGCGGCTTCGTCGAGCGGCTCCGGGCGATAGCTCAGATAGTGGTCCCGGCCGACCTTCCGCCGCTTTATGAGCTTGGCGCGCTCCAGTACGAGAATGTGCTTGCTCACCGCGTTGAGCGACATGTCGAAGGGCCGCGCCACCTCCGTTACGCGCGCTTCGCCGGAGGAAAGCCGCTGCAGGATCGCCCGGCGCGTGGGGTCGGCCAGCGCGAGCAGGGTGGTATCAAGCGTTCTTGGGGTGGACATGGCCGATGATATCCATGTGTGTGCGTTCCGTGGTATCCGGCTTGCCCATACCCCCTGTGATCAGATCGCGCAGGCTGGTGCCGATGAAATAGTCCCAACCCTTCTCGCATTGAGCGAAGCACTCCACCTGAGGAGCGAGGCCGACGTGGGTGAAGTGATGCGCGTGCCCGCAGCCTCTTCGGCGATGTCGAAGATCACCTCCGTGTCCTTCCATTCCTCGGCGTCCTTCAGCCAGGGCAAATGGCTCCGCGTAACGCGCCAGACCATGCGCCGCCCGGCCACCGCATCAACCACATGTTGCGTCGTCAGATGCACATCGCCGAATTGAACGGTGAATTCATCACCGACCGCCGAAGCGCTTCCATCGGTATTCACGGTCCACCAATCGCGCACCCGACCTATCGCGTCAAAGGCTTCCATCGGCGGGCATTCGACAACGAAGGAGCAGGTGTAGTTCATGGCGTGCATGCGTGCAAATATATTCAACCTTTTGGTTGAATGTGTGATCGAAAAGAAAAAGTCACTTCCTCGAACCGACAAGCGATCGCTGAGCTGGGGGCCCGGGTCAGCCAGTTGAACATTCCCATACCTTGGTGCCACTACCCGTTCCCATGCGACGTCCCTACCGTGTTCTGCTCATCGGTCTGCTGCTGGGCCTCTTTTGCGTTTCCTGCGAGCACGAGCTCACCGAACCGGAGCCCCCGCCGATCCCCGAAGAACCCGGACCCGAGCCAGACGCGTTCTGGGAACTCACCGGAGTGGACAGCGTGGTGGATGCGGAATACGACAAGGTGCATGAGCGGATCATCGCGGTAACGGCCGGACCCGATCAGCTCCTGATCATCGATCCGGCGGACTCCACGGTTTCGGCCATCGCGTTGAACACGGACCCGACCTGCGTTTCCGTCTCGGAGGACGGCAATACCGCCGTGGCCGGGCACAACGGATGGGTGAGCTGGGTGGACCTCAATTCGCTCGCGCTGCTGGCCACACATGGTGCAGGATGTGATGTCTTCGATGTCGTGCTCGGCCCGAACGGCTTCGCCTATGCCTTTCCCGAGAGCGACCAGTGGACGGAGATCCGCTGCATCGAACTCTCTTCGGGGACCTTGACCAGCTCGGGTGGTTGGAGCATCTACGAAGAGACGAACGCACGATTGAAGCCGGGCTCGACCCGCATCTATGGCGCGACCAACAATGGCTCCCCCACCGATGTTGAAACCTATGACATCAGCGCGGGCACGGCCACCTACCTCTACGATTGCGCTTATCACGGCGACTACCCGTTCGGAGGCGGGCTCTGGTTCAGTGAGAGCGGGGACCGCTTGTTCACCCGCGACCGCACCGTGCTCACCACCTCCATGGTGCAGTCCGAGGACATGCTCTATGCCGGCACCTTGCCGGGGGAGGCGCATGTCCGATGCATGGACCACTCCAGCGAGGCGGACCGGGTCTATGCCATCCACGCATGGAAACCGTACGAGCTCGACTGGAACGGCGGTGTGCAGGTGGATACGGTGATCCACGTCTGCACCGGCGGGTTCCTGGACGATCGTGGGGCCATTCCGCTGCCACGCGCATGGCGCAACGAGAGCTGGCACCCGTTCGGCGGGTGCTTCGGATTCTTCAACTCCGCCGGCACGTACTTCCATACGATCATGCGGGCTGATCTCGGCGCAGGCGAGGTCCTGTGGGCCGTGAGCACGATCGAAGCGGAGGATCCGTAGAGCCGTGTCCCTTGCCCGACCGGTCGGCGCCCTCATTCATCATTACTTCGCCGCATGAAGTTCGGTGGCGTCCCGTCGGTCAAGGGCATCGACCTCTCGCTGCCGCCCGACCATCCGGACACCGCGCGAATGCTGCGGCAGGGCAAGCGCGGAGGCCCGCCACGCATCGCCATCGGCTGCGCGAAGTGGAACAAACAGGACCTCGCGAACTTCTATCCGCGCGGCACCAAGGATGAACTCGCCTACTACGCTACGCAGTTCAATTCCATCGAACTGAACGCCACGTTCTACCGATTCTTCCCACCACAGCAGTTCACCAACTGGGCTGACAAGGTGCCCGATGGTTACAGGTTCTACCCGAAGGTGACGCAGGACATCAGCCACTTCAGGCGCCTGTTCGATACATCCTCTCTGGTGGAGGACTATACCGAGGCCGTACGCCACCTCCGCGATCGGCTTGGTGCGGTCTTTCTGCAGATGCATGAGAACTTCAAGCCGAAGGACATCTCGCGCGTTGAGTCCTTTCTGCGGTCCTGGCCGAAGGACATCCCGCTCGGCCTGGAATTCCGCCACACCGATTGGTACAACAACGCCACTGTTGCCGACCAGCTCTACCTGCTGCTCGAGGAGCACCGCGTGATGAACATCATCACGGACACCGCCGGGCGACGTGACCTGTTGCACATGCGCCTCACCACGCCCTCCGCCTTCGTGCGCTACGTGGGAGCCAACGACGCGAAGAGCGACCGGTCGCGGCTGGATGAATGGGTGGAACGCCTGAAGACCTGGGTGGACCTCGGGATCGA
Source organism: Flavobacteriales bacterium (assembly GCA_017998165.1). Lineage (GTDB taxonomy): Bacteria > Bacteroidota > Bacteroidia > Flavobacteriales_F > PHOS-HE28 > PHOS-HE28. Next base: position 17,835 of record JAGODO010000022.1, read on the forward strand.
GGACATCCACTTCTTCGTTCACCAGAACCACGAACTGGAATCGCCGCTGCTCGCAGCCGGGTTCATCCGCGAACTGAACAAGACCCTCGGCACGAAGCTGACGGTGCCACATACGTTGGACGGCGGGCTGTTCGAGGAATAAGCACCTCCCGGTGGAGCCTGACGCCCGAAGTGAAAACTCTTAAGGGTTGGTTAAGGATCGATGCGGTGTACACCGTTCCCATTCCTTCGATGCTGCCGGGACCGTGAAGATCCGCAGCCTACCAGCCCAGCCTTTTGCAGCGTTCCTGCCCGCACTACTTCTCCTTTCCTGTCAGGCGCAGAAAGCGGTCCAGGCGAACCAGTTCGAGCGCTACCTGTCCGAAGCGTCTGCCCGTGGGCAGTTCAACGGTGCGGCGTTGGTGTTCGACCATGGCCAAGTGGTCTATCAGGGAGCCTTCGGCCTTCGCAGCATCGACCCCATCGACTCGCTGGACCTCAACTCACAGTTCCGGCTGGCCTCCGTAAGCAAGCAGTTCACCGCCATGGCCATCATGATGCTGATGGAACAGGGGAAGTTGCGCTATGACCAGGACATCCGTGACTTCATTCCCGAACTGTCTTACCAAGGCGTCACGATACGGCATCTGCTGCAGCACACTTCAGGCCTTCCAGATTACACGCGTATGATGGACGAGACCTGGAAGACCGAACTCAACTACGATGATCCGGCACGTTACATCAGTGGCAATGCCGACGTGGTGAACCTGCTCGTTGAGAAGAAGGTCCCGCTCGCGTTCAAGCCGGGTGAGATGTGGGAATACAGCAACACGGGTTACAACCTGCTGGGCACGATCGTGGCGCGGGCATCAGGCATGTCGTTCGCCGCATATATGCAGCAGCACATTTTCGCCCCGGCCGGCATGTCGCATTCGGTCCTGTACGACTACGTGCCTGGTCTCGACCCCAAGATGCCCGACCGGGTCTATGGCTTCCAACTCGGCTGGGACAGGAAGACCATGAGCTCCGCCGATGGACACTACCTGAACAAGGCGGTGGGCGAGGATGGCGTGTATTCCACCGTTGGCGATCTGCTGAAGTGGGACCGGATCCTGCACACGGAGAAACTCGTCTCCAAAGCCACGCTTGGAGAGGCCTTTGCTCCGACAGTGCTCACCGACGACAGCACGAAGAACTACGGCTTCGGCTGGTTCATCGAACGCTCGCCCGCAGGAAAGCGGATGGTGACGCATTCCGGTGGCTGGCTCAGCTTCTCCTCCTACATCCTGCGTGGCATCGACGAGGACAAGTGCCTCGTGATATTGATGAGCAATTCCTCCACCCACTTCTGGAGCGCCGTTGAAGGCCTGACCAACATCCTGTACGACCAGCCCTACGCCTTGCCGCCCTTGTCCGTCCGCGAAGTGATGGGCAAGGAGCTGGCGGAGAAGGGTACCGATGCCGCCGTTGCATTCTATCGGAAAGTCAGAGCGGAGCGGCCGAACGACTTCCGCTTTGAAGAGATCGAACTGAACATGCTGGGCTACGAATTGATGTGGGGCGGCCGCGCGGAGGATGCCGCGGCGATCCAACAGTTGAACCTGGAACAGTTCCCCAACTCCGCCAACGCCTACGATAGCTACGGCGATGCCCTACTGGCCAAAGGCGATACCGCGAACGCGCTTGAGAACTTCAAGAAGTGCTTCGCGCTGGACAGTACGATGAAAGCGACCAAGGAGAAGGTCGATGCGATCGACGCGGCTGGGCCCCCCCGCGTGAAGTGAGGAAGCTGTCAGCTCTATACGATCAGGATGTCATCCCTTAGATCGTGTTCATCCAGCCCAAGTTCATCCTGGAACAAGGATCGCAGCTTCGCTCTGACCTCCGTCCGGTTCACAGTCCCATAATTCCGTCTCATCAGCTTGTACGCGCGCTGTGACGCGCGCTCGGCCAGTTCCCCGATCGTTCCAACCGCCAGCTCCTTTGTAGTGGCACGTGCGATCCACGTGAGAACCGTGAAGGCCCCCAGTCCAAGCATAGCCGCTCGTGCGTTCCAGAAGAACGCGGCCAGCGATACCACAAGCAGGATTATCAGAGACCAGGTAATCCAGTTCTTCACCCGGAAAACGCTGAGCCTGACCCCTGTGGTCGTTCCAAGATCCGCCAGGATGCGCCGCCGACCTTTACGTGGGAACAGGTCCTCGAGCCTTGTACCTGGCGTGATCGAAGCTGCATCAACGTTCAAAGAGGTCGCGAGCGCCACGCGGATCCGGTAGAACGCCTGCTGTGTGGTGCAGTCGCTGGCCTCCCTTCCCGTGATCTTCGCACCGATGGCATCGAGCAACTCGCCCAATGTGCGGACGTTGGCCAACTCTTGGTCATGGAACTTGATCGCATAGGACACCTCCACTTTGCGCAGGACGTCGTTCCAATCCTCAGCGTCAACGCTCATGTGATCCTGCCTCACCCCGTCCAGCGCCACACTCAATACCCCCCACCCCCACCCTGCCCGCGCTCGATCGGATGCCAAGTGGTCTTCACCTCCTGGGTGTCCAGGAT
>JAGODO010000254.1 GCA_017998165.1 Flavobacteriales bacterium
CAGGGTGATCTTGGTGAGTTCGCTACCGATGTCGTCATGCACATCCCCGGCGATGCGGGTACGGACAAGCTCCACCTCGCGTGCCTTTTCGCTCTCAAGCAAGCGCTCCTGTGACTGCAGTATCACCCGGTTGAGTTCTTCCAACCGCCTCTCGTTGCGCCGGGCAGTCCGCCAACGGAGCCAGATGGCCAAGGCCACGAGAACGGTGCTGCTCAGGGCGAAGATCCACCAGAAGCGACGGCTGCGTTCCACCGCCATTTCCCGCGCATGGGCCAGTTCCATAGCCTGCCGCACGCTGGCCTGCTTCAAGCTGTCCAATTGCTCGTGCTGCCGCACGGCCAATTTCTCCAGCGTCCATTGGGTCGGCCCCGCCGCCACACTGTCTTTCAATCGGATGTAGGCGCGCAGATCATGAAGAGCCAGTTCCGGAGGTCCCGTTCGTTCGCTGATCTGCGAAAAGAGGTAAGCGACATCCCGCTGTACGGCGAGGCCCATCCCGCTGCGCTGGACGATCCCCTGCGCCTTTTCCCCATAGCGCAGGGCTTCCGCATATTCCGCCCGGACCACATGCACCCCGCCACGCTGGATGCTGGCGTATACGACGGATTCCAGTTCGCCGCTCTTACCCGCCAAACGCAGTGCCTCGGCAGTGGAACGCAAGGCCTTCTCGGTTTCACCGCGATCCACTTGGAGGCGCCCAAGTGCGGTGTAGAGCAAACTGGCATTGCGGGCATAGCGCGGCCGGGTCGAATCGGTGAGGCACGCCAGACCTTTCCGAACGAGGTCTTCTGCACGGGAATAGGCGTCCTTGTCGATCGCGCTTTCAGCCATGTTCAGCCACGGGATGGAGGATGCGGTCGTATCGCCTCCTTCCTGATAAGCACTGACAGCTTTAGCGAACAGGTCATCGGCTTGGTCGTAACGTGCCATCTCCTTGTAGATCAGGCCCAAGTTGTTCAGATTCCTTCCAGAGGAGACCAGTTGACCGGTAGCGCGAGCGAATCTCCCTGCCTTGTCATAGGCCTCGATCGCACGCGGGAAGTCACTTTGACCGTAGTAGATCAGCCCCAGCACACTCAGCGCACCGGCCTGATCCGCGGTGTCCTTTCGCGCGATCAGATCCGCCAGGAAATCGTTCATCACGACTTCCGCCGAATCCGAGTGGCCGCTCCCCAGTAGCGCGTTCCCGACCCACAAGGTGGCGCTGTCCAAATGGTCCTGATCACCCAGCGCGCTCCAGATCGAAATGGCTGAGCGGAAGCAAGTCATGGCGCTATCCACGTTGGAAGGCATCCGCAGATGCCTCTCCGCCCGATCAAGTTCTGCCTTCGCCTGTGCGTGACCGTTCGATCCGTTTGACGCTTGATCCTGCCCTTTGAGAATGGACGGCACAACGGCCAAGACCATCAGCCAAGAACCCCATCGGTACAAGTCAGGCCTTCGGCAGAACCCCATGGGGCGAAGGTCGACGCGATCCCTTAGACGGACAATACCCCCTTCGTAGCAGACGCGTGGACATGCAGTCATCGTATGATCACGGGTCCTTCGCATCTTGCCGCCACTGACCCATGCCTCAGATCACCTGGCGCTTGCGCGACCGCCTGTTCCAACCCCGCTTCCCACTGGTGATGGGCATCATCAACGCGACGCCTGATTCGTTCCATGGCGCCAGTCGAGCGACGTCGGTTGATGACGCCCTGCACTTGGCGGAACGCATGCTCGCACAGGGCGCGGACCTACTGGACGTAGGAGGCCAGAGTTCCCGACCGGGCAGTGATCAAGGTGATGAGCGCGAGGAGAAACGAAGGGTGGTCCCGGTGATCGAGGCGATCCATCGTGAGTTCCCCGAGGCGCTGATCAGCGTGGATACCTGGCGGGCCTCTGTCGCTTTCGAGGCCGTGGCGTTCGGTGCACGCATGGTGAACGACATCGGTGCCGGGCTACTGGACCCCGACATGCTCAAAACGGTCGCCGCGCTCGGTGTTCCCTATGTGGCGATGCATTTGCAGGGCACGCCCGCCACCATGCAGCAAGCGCCGACCTACACGGACGTCGCTGCTGAGGTCACGCGCTTCTTGAGCGAACGGCTACGCGCCGCGCACGCCGCCGGAATCGCCGATGTGATCCTGGACCCCGGCTTCGGATTCGGCAAGACCACGGGGCACAACTATGCCCTGCTGCGGGAATTGCCCCGGTTGAACGCATTGGGCGTACCGGTGCTCGTGGGCCTTTCCCGCAAGCGCATGATCAATGAGGTACTGGGGACAACCCCGGCGGACGCGCTCAACGGGACGACCGCGCTCAATACCCTGGCCCTGTCACGCGGCGCCGCCATCCTGCGCGTGCATGATGTGAAGGAGGCCGTGGAATGCGTGAAGCTCCTGAATGCGTTCTTGAACGATCGATCGGGACAGGACGATGGGACGCGGGCCTGAGAACCGGCCCTGTCCTACTTGTTCTCCGGCTCCTGCAACTCCTCCATCCCCTGCACCGCCGTGCTGTCCTTCAGCGGTGCCGCACCGTTCTTCTTCGGGCGCTTCCGCTTGTAGTAGCCGCGGTAGGTCTTCTCGTACTCGTCCATCACCTTGGCGAGCATCGGCCGCATGCGCTCCGTGTAGTCGATGTCCCAGCTCATGTTGCGCACGCTCTGCTTGAAGGAGGCCTCCCCGAGCGGCTGTTCGAACACCGTGAAATCGAACTCGCTGATCCACTCCACCATCGTCATCTGCACGTCCATCTCGTAGAAGGGCACATCGGGATAGGCCGGCACTTCTTCCGTATCGATATTGATGTGCTTGGTGACCATGCCCTGCTTGCTGTACCACACCGCGTAACGCCAGCCGCGGTCCAGGATGAACTCATAACTCCCGTCCGACCGCGTGACCTTCTCGGCCTCCTGCTTGCCCGCCTTCAGCAGCCGCACCAGCACGCCCTTCACGGGGTCACCCGTGAAATGCGCGGTCACCTTCCCACTGAGTTTGACATAGAATCTCTGCGCGTCGGCGCCGGAAAGAAGCAGGGCGCAGAACAGGAACAGCAGCGTACGGATCTTCATTCGTGTCAAAGGGAGCGCATCAAGTGGAAGCGCCGGGGTGCAATAATCGGACATCTTCGCACCGTTCCGCCCACTGACGGGCAACCATCATGCCCATGAGCCTGTTCAGGTCGATACGCGCCAGCGAGAATTTCCACATCGTGCTCTGGCTGGTGAAGGACGTTTCGTGGATCCTGGGATGGAAAACGCTGGGCGTGACGATGTTCTTCCCGACCATCGCCGTGGCCATCTGGATCGCCTGGAAAAGCCGGGAGGAGATCGGCGAGTTGCTGCACTGCCTCGCTGTGGTGTGCTGGATCATGGCCAACGGGATCTGGATGATCGGCGAGTTCTGGTTCGAGGACACCAAGCGCCAGGTTGCGGTCCCCTTCTTCATCGCGGGGTTGTTGTGCGTGGCGTGGTACTACCTGGTACTGTTACCGCGGAACGGCCGCCGGGCCAAGGGTTAACATCCGCTACTGGCCGCCCGGGTAGCTTCGCCGCCCACGAATGGCCGTCTCGCTCTCGAAGATCCAACGCCGCGCGCGCCGCACGCTGCGCATCACGCTCGCTTGGGTGCTGGTGGGGCTAGTGATCGCCCTGTGGGAAAGCAACGCCATGGAGGCCTATGGCCATGAACCCGAGCGACTGCGTTCGTTGGACACGCACTTCTGGCGCTTCCTCGGTGTCGGGCTCGTGGGCGCAGGCACCTACATCTTCCTGTTGCGCGACCGCCTGCGCAGCTTGCCCTACCTGCCCGCGCTCGGCATCATGGCCGGCCTGATCCTCTTCGCACTGCTTCTCTGGACCGCCTACCGCACGAACGGGACCTACGACCCGTTCCGCAACGCCTTCACCGAACGCGTCTTCAGCTGGTGGTTCCTCGGGCAGTTCGTGCAGTGGACCCTGCTGATGGCCGCCACCATGCTCCTGGTGCGCCTCAACGACCAGTTCGGCAGCGGCGCGCAAAGCTTCCTCCTCGGCCGCTATTTCAAGCCCAAACAGGAACTCAGGATCTTCATGTTCCTCGACATGCGCTCCAGCACCGCCATCGCCGAGGAGATCGGGGACACCCGCTACTTCCAGCTGTTAAACGAGGTGTACGCGGACATCACCGACCCCGTGATCTACAGCGAAGGCGACATCTACCAATATGTCGGCGACGAGATCAGCGTGAGCTGGCAACTGCACAGGGGGGTGAAGGGCCAGCGCTGTGTGAAGTGCTTCTTCGCCATACGCGAGAAGCTGGCGCGACGCACCGAACACTACCGCAAACACTACGGCTTCGCTCCGGTGTTCAAGGCGGGCTTCCACTACGGACAGGTTACCACCGGGGAGATCGGACTGGTGAAGAAGCAGATCATCTTCAGCGGCGATGCGGTCAACACGGCGGCGCACATCCAGGCGGCATGCAACGAGCACGGCGTGGACAACCTGATGAGCAAGGACCTGCTCGACGTGCTGTTGCTTTCCCCCGACCGCTGGGATGTGCGCTCGGTGGGCGAAGTGCCCCTGAAAGGCAAGCGCAGGACCGTGGCGTTGTATACTGTTGAGCCTCGCGTATGAGAGTGGGCAGTGGCAGCAGCAGGCCGCAGTGAATGCCTGCTGCCGACTGCTGCTGCCAACTGCCCCTGCCTACTGAACATGAACGTCAGTACCGCTCATACACCTTGCCCTCCCACCACACTTTCACAATGCCGCTGTTGCTTTCCCAAACGACCATATCGCCTTGGAGTTGGAAGGTCTTCACCCCTGCTTCCCGTGTGAGCACGGTCCGCTTGCCGCGATGGTACATGCGCAGCTCGCGGTTCAGGTCCTGGTAAGCGATGGTGGCGCCACTTACCTGCCAGTTCTCCGGAACGAAACGTTCGAGCACTTCCACCTTGCCCGCGTTCAAGGTCTTCCACTGTCCGTTCTCCACCCAGGTGATCACGCTGTCCTGCACGTAGTACGCCGTCGGCATCGACTCGGAAAGGGAATACACCTTGTGGTCCGCGTAGCAGCGCAGCGCTGCGGTCGCGCTGGTGTAACCGACCAGCCCCAGACCCGCCCGGAAGTCGACCGGCGCGAACTGCTCCAGATCGATGCGCTCGCCGTGGTCGAAAACGCGGAAGGTGTCGTCGCTGTCGTCCATGTACGCGACCACATCACCACCGCAGCTTACGCGGGCATAGTCGGCGTTCTCGCATAGGACCTCCGTGCCGCCGCGGTAGAACAACAGCACCTGCCGCGAGTCCCGGTTGTAGAACGTGAGCGTATTGCTGCCCGCCTGCCACTGCGGCGCCTCCGTCGCCATGAGCACATCGGCCACGGGGATCGGCTGCCCCCGCCAATAGATGGCCAGCGTCCTGTTGATCTCATCATGGAA
>JAGODO010000255.1 GCA_017998165.1 Flavobacteriales bacterium
CGCATCTTGAAGGTGATCGGCTGCATGCTACTTACGCCACCCGGGTTTGACGCGTTCCAGCAAGGCTTCGAACCGCGCGCGCTCGACCGCTGGGAAGGAACCCGCAGGAACAGGCATCGCTCGCAAAGGCGCGATGAAGAGCAGGTAGGCGCCCTCCGAGAACTCCACCCGCGTGATCTTCTCCCAACCTGTGACCGTTCGAAAGGTGGCCCCCTCCTGTGTGAACCCCTGTTCATCCGCCGAGAACCGGATGATCTCTTGGTTGCGGAAGTTCTCCCTGTAGGTCGTGATCGCCAGCTTCTTCAAGCGACGCCTGACGCCGAATACCAGCCAAGCGCAAGAAAGGACCATGATCACCACCACGATCCATTGCGGAAAAGGCGAGTCCCACAGGAGGTAACAGATCCAGATCGGGAACAGGATGTAGAGCGCGATGATCCAGGGCTTCGACTGGAGCGACCGCAGTTGCAACCGCATGCAGATGGCCACAAAATCAGCTTCTGAAAGACTGAATCCGGTCCGGATCGGCTCCATGGTCAATCGCTCACCTTCTCGCCGTTCACGAACGTGGCCATCACCCTGGCCTTCCGCAACCCTTCCGGGTCCGCCTTGATCAGGTCGCGGTCCACGATGGTGAAGTCCGCGCGCTTGCCGACCTCGATGCTGCCCACTTCATTCTCGGTGAAGGTCGCCAGCGCGTTCCACAGCGTCATGCCCATGAGCGCGTCCGTGCGGGAAAGTGCTTCTTCCATCGGACTGCCAACGATCGCCGAGCCGTCGTGGTATTTGCGCACGGTGGCGGAATAGAACGTGGCGAGCGGATCGATGGCTTCTACAGGGAAGTCCGTGCCCAGCGCAACGATACCCATCTGCTTGCGCAAGGTGTTCCACGCGTAAGCGCTTTTGAAACGCTCGGGCCCGATACGGTCGATCGCCCAAGGTCCATCGCTCAGCAGATGCGTGGGCTGCACACTGGGGATGATGCTGTTGTCAGCGAACAGGTGGAAGTCCGCCGGGTCCATGCACTGCGCATGCTCGATCCGCCAGCGTTTGTCGTTGGTGCCCTTCAACACCTCGGCGTACACATCGAGCATGAAGCGGTCCGCACTGTCGCCGATGCAATGCGTGGCCATCTGGAAGTCGTGGTCCAGACACCAGTTCGCTGTTTCAAGCATGTGCGCCCGGTCCCTCAGGAGCAGGCCATGATGGACGCTGTCGACATCCGCATAGGGCTGTTTCAGCAACGCACCGCGAGAGCCGAGCGCACCATCACCGTACACTTTTACCGAACGCACCCATAAGCGCCCGGTATTGATCGCTCCGCTTTTCGCGAAGTGATCCAGGTTCTCTCGCTTGTCCGCGACCATGGCGTACACGCGGATCTTCAGCCCACCCTCCTCCTGCATCTTCTGGATGAGTTGGATCGTGCCCACGTCGAGGCCGGCATCACACACCATGGTGAGGCCCTTCTCGAAGGAGTCGGTCTGCGCGTCGAGCAGCGCCTGCCGCTTCGTCTTTTCATCCGCCTCATCGAAGATCTTCTGGAACACGTCCACGGCGTTGTCCACGAGCAGACCGGTGGGCTTGCCGTTCCTCACCTCCAGGATGCCGCCGGCGATCACGCTCTTCGCGCTCAGCCCCACGCGGTCCATCGCGGCCTGGTTAACCACGGCGGCGTGACCGTCCACGCGCTGCAGCAGGACGGGCCGGTCAGGGAAGTACTGGTTCAGCAGGCCGTTGTCCGGCATGACCTGCATGGGCCAGTCGTTCTGGTCCCAGCCCCGCCCGAGGATCCAACCATCGCCCGGGTGTTCTTTGGCGAACGCGACAACGCGATCGACGCACTCCTTCCACCAGGTCGAGCCGGTGAGGTCCACTTTCTGCTTGTTCAACCCATAGCCGAAGAAATGGCAATGGCCATCGATGAAGCCCGGATACACCGTGCGCCCGGCCGCATCATAGGTCTCCTTCGCCGTGTACTCGTTCAGGATCTGGTTCTCCGGCCCCAGTTCGATCACCCGTCCGTCCTTGATCGCCACCGCTTCGAACTCATGGTCCGCACTATCGAGCGTCACGATGTGCGCGTTGTGGATCACCAGGTCCGCATCCTTGTGCTTGTAGGCGCAGGAGGTGAGGAGCGCGAGGACGAAGGCGAGGATGGTTGTCGGTTGTCGGTTGTTGTTTGTCAGGCTGCCGACGCAGCGCGATGGGAGGCGGGATTTATGATCCCTTGAGGGATCTTTCCACCAGGTCTGACAACCGACAACCGACAACCGACAACGCGCACTCATGTCTTCAGTGTTTTCATCCAAGCTGGCATCTTCTTCGGATCAGCGAGGCACAGGCAAGCCAGCAGCAGGAAGGGCAACAAAGGAACGCGGTAGCGGACCACCGCGCCGATCACCGGTGTGGTCCAACCGATCACCAAGGCGAGCACAAGGACGTAGCCCAGGCAGAAGAACAGCAAGGGCTTGTCCACCGCGGCCCATGAGCGGCGCCAGCGCAGAACGGATACGAGCAGCGCTAGGAGCAGCACGTTCTCCAATGCGCTCATGATGCCCAACGGGCCGTTGCCGATGGCGGTCAGTGGCGCGAGGAACGTCATATACAGCGCATGCGGCATCTGCTGTGCGAAGCTCCATGCGTTCGGCCGCAGCTCGGCCACCTGCACCAGACTGCCTGAGCCTGCCGCCGTGGCCATACCGATGAAGTCGCGTTGCTTGATCCACAGGATCTCCAGAACTCGCAAGCCGGGATGAATGAGGCCTGCGGTAAGGCCGATCACAGCGAAGACCCCGAAGACGACGAGGAACTTGAACAAGGGCCGGCGGAGACCGGTCTTCACGCACCATGCGTAGGCCACGAGCGCGGGCAGCAGGCTGAAAAGCACGTAGAACTTCAAGAAGAAGAGCAGCACGGTCGCGGGGACCAGCAACAGGCTGCGCGCACGAGGGCCATTGCGCAACAGATCCATGAGTGTGAACAGGAAGAGTCCCAGACCGAACATGAGCAGCGCCTCCTTGATCACCCCGCTCGACCAGAAAAGGACGCTCGGTAGCAGGAAGAGAGCGCCGACCCATGCACGCCCATGCCCCGGAACGTGCGGTTCAAAGGCCTTGTACATCGCCACCAGACCGATCGTACATAGGAAGCAGATGAACACCGTGTGTACATGGTAGTGCCCGAAGGAGAACAACCGCACGAACGCGTTGAACCGGATCATCGTGTGCGCGTCGTTGTACACGTTGCTCTCGTACTGCCGGTACCAGTTGTGCATCACCTGGTAGTAGTTCGTGTCGAAACGCGGTTGGTCATTGCCGATGCCGGTGAGCATGCTCACATAATCCAGCGGATGCTCTGGCCATGCGCTGAACATGATGTTGCCGTCGTCGAAGTAGCGATAGATGTCCGCCGTCGCACGATCGGTGTGCACGTAGGTGTACACGAACCAGAGCGCGGTGCCGGCAAGGATCTTCAGTAGGAAGAGCGCACCGATCGTCCGGCGTCGAAGACCCGGGGCATGGAAGAACGCCATCTTCCCAATGGCGAAGAGGAACAGCGCGGCGTAGCCAAGGGCAAGAAGGGCGCCGAGCATGCGTTTCGTACCGAGTGTATCGGCGTGTTTCATCCCGATCCGTCGGGAGGGCGAATGTGGACAATTCGGTCCACCGTATCGGAAGACGATGACGGGTGGCTCAGGTGGCCCTGCGAAGCACGGGCAAAGCGTGACCGGTCGCCACAGTCCGGGCCACAGGAGCGCGTCTACATTTGCGGCCCACGTCGCCGCCGGTAAAGCGGAACAAGTATGCCCACGAAAACACAACCCGCGCCGACCTCGGCCTCTCCCGACCGCCTGCCCGCCTCACTCGAAACAGCGAAGAAGCTCGGCCTGCGCGAGGAGGAGTACCAGAAGATCCAGGAGATCCTGGGCCGTGTGCCCAACTTCACGGAGCTGAGCATCTACAGCGCCATGTGGAGCGAGCACTGCTCTTACAAGAACTCCATCCGCCTGCTGAAGACCTTGCCACGCACCGGCCCGAAACTGCTCGCCGAAGCGGGAGCGGAGAACGCGGGCCTCGTGGACATCGGTGATGGTTGGGCCTGCGCCTTCAAGATCGAGAGCCACAACCACCCCAGCGCCATCGAACCTTACCAGGGTGCGGCCACCGGCGTGGGTGGCATCAATCGGGACATTTTCACCATGGGGGCACGGCCCATCGCGCAGCTCAATTCGTTGCGCTTCGGCGACATCGAAACGGATGCCCACGCACGTTGGCACATGCGCGGCGTGGTGAAGGGCATCGGCAACTACGGCAACGCGTTCGGCGTGCCCGTGCTCGGCGGTGAGGTCTACTTCGATCCCTGCTATTCCACCAACCCGCTCGTGAATGCCATGAGCGTCGGCGTGGTGCGCACGGACAAGGTGATCAGCGCGACCTCGCACGGTGTGGGTAATCCCGTCTTCATCGTGGGCAGCGCCACAGGCAAGGACGGCATCCACGGCGCGTCGTTCGCCAGCAAGGACATCACGGATACGAGCACGGACGATCTGCCCGCAGTGCAGGTCGGCGATCCGTTCATGGAGAAGCTTCTTCTGGAAGCATCGCTGGAGCTCGCGCAGACCGACGCGATCATCGGCATGCAGGACATGGGTGCGGCGGGCATCACGTGCAGCACCAGCGAAATGAGCGCGAAAGGGGAAAGCGGCATGGACGTGTTCCTGGACAAGGTGCCGACGCGCCAAGCCGGGATGCGCCCGTGGGAGATCCTGCTGAGCGAAAGCCAGGAGCGTATGCTGGTCGTTGTGAAGAAGGGAAGGGAAAAAGAGGTGGAGCGGATATTCGAAAAGTGGGACCTGCATTGCGTAGAGTGCGGAACGGTCACCGAGGGGAATACGCTCCGTTATTTCTGGGAAGGCGAACTCGTCGCCGAAGTGCCTGCGGAGAGCCTCGTACTCGGTGGTGGCGCGCCGGTGTACACGCGTGAGGAGCGCGAGCCCGCCTACTTCAAGGAGAACAAGTCGTTCAGCATCGACATGGTGCCCGAGCCCGACGACCTGAAGGAAACGGCATTCGACCTGCTCGCCAGCCCGAACATCGCCAGCAAGCGTTGGGTGTACGAGCAGTATGATTCCATGGTGCGCACGCTGAACATGAGCACCAATGCGCCCAGTGATGCGGGGTTGGTCCTTCTGAAGGAAGCCGGCGGCAACAGGGCACTGGCCGTGACCGTCGATTGCAACGGCCGCTACGTGCATGCCGATCCGTACATCGGCGCGATGATCGCCGTTAGCGAGGCCGCGCGCAACATCGCCTGCACCGGTGCCGAGCCCTGCGGCGTGACCAACTGCCTGAACTTCGGTAACCCCTACGACCCGGAGGTCTACTGGCA
>JAGODO010000256.1 GCA_017998165.1 Flavobacteriales bacterium
CTGCGCCTCTGCTATGGCGAGCTCATCGGCCATGTGCCCGCGCTCACCGATGCGCAGACCATCGAGGTGCGCAGCGGCGAGCGCAGCAAGGACATCGAGGTGTGCCGCGCCCTCTGGAGCCACCTGGCCGAACGGGGCGCCGACCGCACCGCACTGCTCGTATGCCTCGGGGGCGGCGTGATCACCGACCTCGGCGGTTTCGTGGCCGGGGCCTACATGCGCGGCATCCGCACGGTGCATGTGCCCACCACGCTCATGGGCATGGTGGACGCGGCCATCGGCGGCAAAACGGCCATCGACCACGCCGGCATCAAGAACCTCGTGGGCCTGTTCGCACCGCCGCTCGCCACCTATGTGTACCCGCCGTTCCTGCGCACCCTGGGCAAACGCGAGCTCTTGAACGGCGTGGCCGAGATGGTGAAGCACGGTCTGGTGCGCGATGCCGCCCATTGGAACGCCGTGCGCCGCGCGCCGCTGCACGACATGAACGCGCTGGCGCCCCTCATCAGCCGCAGCGCCGCCATCAAGGCCGCCGTGGTGGAGGAGGACCCCCGCGAGAACGGCCCCCGCAAGCTCCTCAACTTCGGGCACACCATCGGCCACGCCGTGGAAGCCTTCGCCTTGGAAGGGGACCAGCGCGGTCTCTTGCACGGGGAGGCCGTGGCCATCGGCATGGTGTGCGAGGCGTGGCTCAGCTGGCGACTGGGCCACTTGGACCGCGAGAAGATGGACGCCATCCAGGAGCACCTGCTCGGACTCTTCCCGCTCTTCCCCCTGCAGCAGACCGACCACCACCGCGTGATCGAGCTCATGCGCAGCGACAAGAAGAACCGCGAGGGCGGATTCCGCTTCACGCTGCTCACCGACATCGGCCGGGCCCAAGTGGATGTGCCTGTGACCGCCGCGCAGGCCGCCGACGCGCTCGACCACTACCGATTGCTCGCCCACGATGCCCGACCGGCTGACGATCACGCGGCCTGAGCGCCCCATTGATGCCGTCATCGACCTGCCCCGCTCGAAAAGCGTGGCCAACCGCCTGCTCGTACTCGCCTCTCTCGCCGGCGACCTGAACGTGGTGAAAGACCCGGGTGATGCCGAGGACACGCGCCTGCTGCGCAACCTGCTGCGCGACCGGCCGCGCGTGCTGCACTGCGGCATGGGTGGCACCGTCTTCCGCTTCCTGCTCGCCTGGGCCGCCGTGCGTGAAGGCAAGGAGCACATCATCACCGGTGATGCCCGCCTGCTGAAGCGCCCGCACCAGCCCCTGGTGGATGCCCTCCGCCTCCTCGGTGCGGACATCGAGGCCGTGGAACCCGGTCCGGGCACCGGAGGTGGTTACCGCGTACGCGGTAAGCGCCTCGCCGGTGGCACCGTGGTGATGGACGCGCCGCTCAGCAGCCAGTTCATCAGCGCCCTCCTCCTCATCGCGCCGGTGATGACCAACGGGCTCTACCTGCGCTGGACCGGCACCCGCGTGAGCGAACCCTATGTGCTCATGACCATGCTCGCACTGGAGAGCTTCGACGTGCCGCCCGTGGTGGACCACGATGGCATCCGCGTGCGCGCCCGGCCCCTGCGCGCCAGCGAGCGCACCGTGCCGCCGGACTGGAGCGCCGCGTCCTTCTGGTTCGAGATAGCCGCACTTGCAGGGAACGCGCGCATCCTCCTGCGCGACCTGCACCGTGACCGCTGGCAGGGTGACGAGGCCGCCTGCCAACTCTGGAAACCGTGGGTCCGCACGGACAGCACCCCGCATGGCGTGGTCCTCGTTTCCGAGCGCTCGCCCGGCTTCGGCGATGGGCGCCAGGAACTCAGCTTCAACCTGCGCAACCACCCCGACCTCTTCCAGCCGCTCGCCTTCACCTGCGCCGGCCTCGGCCAAGCGGCCCGCTTCACCGGCCTGGAGAATCTGCATGTGAAGGAGACGGACCGCATCGCCGCTGTTATTGATACCCTTGCTCATTTCAACATCCGCCCGGAGCTGCCGGAGAACGGTTTCGTACTGCCATTTTCTGATCGACCCCCCGGGGAGCGCGGGAGCGATCATCCGGGGCTGACCCGCTCATCATCCGATCGTCCATTCAACACTTTCGGCGATCACCGCATGGCCATGGGTCTGGCGCCGCTGGCGCTCAGCACCGGTAGCCTTACGCTGCAAGAACCCGGCGTGGTGACCAAGAGTTATCCCGGTTTTTGGGAGGACCTGAAGCGGGTGGGGTTCGGGACGCGCTGACCGCGACGCTCCGTCCTGGACCGCACCGTGCTGTGGACCGCACATACGCGACAGCCCACGCGCGGAAGCGATGCCGCTACCCGGGATCCCTACCTTCAGCACCACAACCGGACCCCATGCGTCTTCTTTCCACCGCGACCTTCTGTTCGCTCATCTGCCTCACCCCCGCGCTGCACGCGCAGTTCGGACCGGAGCACATCGTGTTCACCATCGATGGGAGCGGCGCCTTCGCCAACGTGGTGGTGGCCGATCTGGACAATGATCAGGACAACGACCTGGTCGTGGGCCGGGGCAGCGGCTTGGGGCGGATGATCAACCTGGACGGACTCGGGAACTTCGGCCCGTTGGATACCATCACTTCCGTGCCGATCGGGGTCTCGAACAGCGCCGTCGGTGCGGGGGACATGGATGGGGATGGGGACGTGGACCTCGTTGTGCGCGATATGGCGGGGCAGCAATTGTTGTTGTTCCCCAACGAGGGCGCGGGTTCTTTCGGTGCCCCACTGTTGGTGGCGAGTACGGCGCCGTACGGGTTCTTCCTGGAGATGCTGTGCGCCGACATCACCGGCTCGGCGCTGCCGGAAGTGCTCATCCTTTACCAGGGCACGGTGCGGTGGTTCGTGAATGAGGCCGGTACTTTCCCCACGACGGATTCGCTCCAGCACGCGACGTCCCCGTGCAACATGCTGCTGCTGGGCGATGTGGACCTGGATGGCGACCTGGACCACACCGTGTCCGGTGCGAACAGCAACCTTTATGTGGGCCTGAACGGTGGGGACGGGACCAGCTGGACCAGCGTGCCCCGGCCCGACATCCCCACTGGCGGGTACAGTTTCGGCCACTCGCTCATCGATGTGGACAACGATGGTGACCTCGACTTCGTGGATGCCATGAGCAGCGTGTCCTGGGCGGAGAACCGGGTGACCGACAACGGGGTCTGGGGTGAGTACATCATCCACCCCATCGCGCTGAGCTCCAATGAGGGTGCCGGCTGGAGCGCCCGTGCGGGCTGCGCCCCGTACGCGAGCGTGTTCTGGAACCCGTGGCCCTACTCCGGGCCGCTGCGCTGGTCGCACTACGCCGCGACCCTCGGCGCCTTCACGGACCCCGTGCTGCTCACCGACCTGCCGACCGTCGGTGATGCCCGGTTGTTCTTCGGTGACCTCGATGGGGATGGCATCGAAGACCTCATCAGCACGGACGCTGATACGCTCCGGTGGTATACCAACCAGCTCACCGGTATCGTAGATACACCGGAGCTGGACCCGCTCTGCGCTTCCTCCGGACCCTATCCCTTGCCGGATGGAACACCGGCCGGCGGCGACTGGTCCGGTCCATGGGTAGTGGCGAACGTGTTCGATGGGGCCTCCGCGCCACCCGGTAGCTATTCGCTCTCCTATATGGTGGTGGACAGCTTCCTCTGCCTGTCCTTGACGAATGAACCCCTGATCGTGTATCCGCTGCCCGAGGCGGACATCCTTTCCGCCGGGCCTTTCTGCGCGGACGAGCCGGAAGGCGCCATCCTCGCCTCGGTCAGCGGCGTTTTCGGTGGGGCCGCTTCAGGAACCGGTACCGCGGGTACCGTACAACCGGAACAGCTCGGCGCGGGCCAACATGTCTACACCTTTTCCGTGACCGATGACAACGGATGCACCACGCTGTTGACCGACTCCTTCTCGGTGGATATCTGTTCGGGCCTCGCGGATGACACCGCACTACCCGACGTACGCATCGCGCCCAACCCGGCCAATGGTTCGCTGAACGTCTTTCTGCCGGGGAGCAGTTCTGCGGAACTGCGGCTGCTGGACGGGCTTGGTCGTCGAGTGCTCGCTGAGCGCATTGCCGCAGGCACCGCCCGGTTCGGCATTGAGCACCTTCCCAGCGGGATCTATCATGCGCACTTCCTGTTCAGGGATGGTACGGTACGGAGCGTGCAGGTGGCGGTGAGGTAAGGGAATGGCACGTAAGGCGGGTTGGCCGGGAACGTCGGTCCTTATCGGTCATCAGCCGGGGCAGGCATATCCTTATCTTTCTCATCATTCACCAGACTCCCTGGTCAAGCACCCGCCGCGATGAGAACGCTCCTCACCATGTTCTCTTTTTTCGTGGTCGGGATGTCCAACGGGCAGTTGTTCCTCACGAACGGCGAGATCTACGACTACCAAGTGGGCGATGTCTTCCAGGCCGAGGGGCAGAGCACGAACGGATGGGGCCAGTCCCAGCCCCCGGGGATCTATACGGATACCGTGCTGGTGCGCGAAGAAGTGGACGGAGGGGCCGGCATCCGCTACGTGATGAAGCGCTGGACCGTGTTCTACCAATACTTCCCGAACCCGCCCCTGGTGACCACGCACATCGATACGCTCGTCGTAACCGGGCTGGACCAGTCCCCGACCGTACCCTTCGAATTCTGTGGACCGGTGGATTCCATCGCTGTGTACTACCCGCAATGCGGCCTGTTGCGCTGGTGGCGGTACGGCACCGAGGATACCTGCTGGACGGAGGGGAGTGCCAGCTGCTGGTATTACCAGGGATGCGGAGGACCTTTCTTCAGCAGCTACAGCGAGGATGCCGGATCGATGTCCTACGAACTCATCTATTACCACAAGGCAGGCGTGGAATGCGGCACCTTCTGGGACCTGCCCATGGCCGTATCCCCGGAAGCGGCTGAGAGCACCGTGCGCATCCAGCCCAACCCGGCGACGAACAGCATCAGTGTCTCCGGTATCGGGCCGCGTGGAGGGGTCATCCGCAATGCCGCGGGGCAGCGCGTGGGGCTGGTGACCAAAGGGAGCGAGATGTCCGTCACGTCCTTGCCATCAGGGACCTATTGGGTGGTGGGCGACGATGCGCGCGGAAACGGTTTCCGCATGCCCTTCGTGAAGCAGTAGGGGAGGCTGGACCTGTCCGCATCCGACAAGCGATACGCCTTTGCGGGAAAGGATGGCTTCTACTCCTTCACCACACGCAGCGCGCTGCTTCCGTCCTGGTCCGTGATGCGAACGGTGCAGGTGCCGCTGGGGAGTCGGTCGAGCGAGAAGCGATGTTGGCGCACGGCGGAGCCCAAGCGTTCGCTCGACACGATGCGCCCATCCGCAGCGACGATACGCAGGTCCGCTGGGCCCGTTC
>JAGODO010000257.1 GCA_017998165.1 Flavobacteriales bacterium
TCTGCACGGACCCTTCATCCTCCTCTCCTACTTCCTTTGGTTCCTGCCCTACCAGCAGGTTCGTTTCGCGGCGGAAACATGGTCGGGGTTGCTCTTCCTATTGGGCCTGTCCGTGCTCTTGGGCAGCTCGGTACGAAACCGGTCGTGGTTGATCGCCGGAGTGTGCTTCGGCGTGTGCGCGCAGATGAAGCCCTCGATGATCGTGGCTTGCGGAGGCGCGGTTTGCTGGGCGTTGCTCAATTCAGAAACGCAGGGACGTTCGCTGGCACGGCTCGTATCCGGCGGCGTGATCGCGCTGGCGCTCGGTGCGGTTGTGGACAGCTGGTTCTACAACGAGCCCATACACACGCTCTGGAACTATCTCTACAAGAACAGCCTCAGCATCTCCAAGGTGCATCCGCTTCCCGTCGCGTCCGAAACCTATCCATGGTGGTACTATTTCCCCTGGATCATCAAGTACGGGATCTGGCCCATCGGCGCGTTGCTGCTGGGCTCGTTGTTGTGGCTCACGTACCGTGCTCCGCGGTCGTTGATGGTGTGGTGCATCTGGCCGTACCTCGTGCTGGTGAGCGCGATCCCGCACAAGGAGCTGCGCTTCCTGTTCCCATTGGTGGACCTGGCCCCCTTGGTGCTTGTACTGGCCTGGCAGGAATTTGAGAAGACAACAAGCCGATTCGCAGCGCACAGTGCGATCGTGCGTGGCGCCCTGAACCTGACGCTCGTAGCGCTGCTTATGGTGAATGCGGGCGGCCTTATCACTGCAGGTCTTACCGCGGCGGGCAGCGGACGCGTGCGGCTGGCAGAACGGATGATCGCCATCCATCCCAGCGACCCGATGACGGTAGGCTACATCCTGAACGAACCCATGATATGGGACATCCGTGTGCCGGAATTCTACCTCTGGGGCGACTTCGTGGATGTGGGCACCTTTGATCCGTGCGCAAGTCCCTCTGTCTTGAGCGACCCGAAAACACCAGCGTTGCTCATCGCCCCGGAGGATGAGGGCTCGAGCGCTGGTTGCACGTTGGACAGTATCAGCTACTACCCGTTCGCGCGGAGCGAAGCGGCTTGGGCCACCTTCATGCTCGACCTGTACAACAGCGAACGCCACGGCCCTTATGTGCTGTACGCGAACGATCGCTCACCTTCGCCCCCATCGGAGCCGTAACGCGAAAAGATCTTGACCGCTTGGCGGTGCCCGCGATCATCAGCGGGATCGCTGAGCCCATCATCGCGCTCAGCGATACGCACTTCGCGGGCATGATCGATCCGCACGACGGCGGTGCGAACCTGGCCGCCGTAGGCATCGGCAGCAGCTTCTTTCTTCTCGTGCTGTGGGTCCTGGCACAGACGCGAAGCGCAGTGCTGGCCATCGTGGCGCGCTATTTCGGTGAGAACAGGTTGGGCGAGATCCGCGACCTCGTGCCGATCGCTATCTGGATGAACGTGGCGCTGGGCTTCCTCTTCTATGCGGTCACGGTCCCCTTCGCCCCGCACATCTTCACCTTCTATAACCCTGACCCCATCGTGCTGGAGAAGGCCGTGGGCTTCTATCGGTTACGCGCGTGGGGCCATCCGATCGCCTTGGCGGTCTTCGCGATGACGGGCGCGTTCCGGGGTGTGCAGAACATGCGTTGGAGCATGTGGATCAGCGTGATCGGCGCCACGATCAATATCGCCTTGAACAAACTGCTGATCTTCGGTTGGGGAGCGGTGCCCGCCATGGGCATCAATGGCAGCGCCGTGGCCAGCGTGATCGCGCAGGGGTGCATGTGCGCCATCGCGCTGTACGTCATGTACACGCGCACCACGTTCCGTCTGCTTCCGGAGCGCTGGTACCACCCGGAATTCCTGCCGCTGTTGATGAACAGCACCAACCTGTTCGCCCGCACCATCGCGCTGAACGCGTGCTACTTCTTCGGCAACCGCTTCGCTTCAGGCTATGGCGTCGCGTACATCGGGGCGCACAGCATCGCGATGCAGATCTGGTTGTTCAGCGCCTTCTTCATCGATGGCTACGCGGCGGCGGGAAGCGTGATCGCGGGCCGGCTGAACGGCGAGCGCGACTGGAGGCAATTGCATCGCGTGAGCTGGCAGGTGGTGCGCATCACGGTGTACATCGGTGCTGGGCTGTCCATGCTGTACCTCATCGCTTATCGCTGGATCGGTGGCTGGTTCACGGAGGACGTCCAGGTGCTCGCCCTGTTCAACGGAGTATTCTGGCTGGTGATCCTCACCCAACCGATCAACGCGGTGGCCTTCGCGTGGGACGGCATCTACAAGGGCATAGCTGCGAGTGCGGAGCTGCGCAACGCTCTGGTTTTCGCGACCTTCGGCGTGTTCGTCCCGACGATCTTCCTGGGCGACGCGCTGGGCATGGCGCTCCACGGCGTATGGCTGGCGTTCCTGCTGTGGATGGTCACGCGCGGCATCTGGCTCACCATCACCTTCGAGCGCTGGTACGCCCGGGTGCGGCACACTTTGCGACCGGCCTGAGCCGTTACTTTCGCTGCATGTCGCGTGCGTGGACCCTGCTGCTTGCAATAGCGCTTTTCCCGTTGACCGTCCGGGCACAGGACACGACGGAATACGTGCGGCCAGCCGCTGCGACCGAAAAAAAAGATACGCGGCCGTTCAAGGACCGGATCTGGTTCGGTGGCGGGCTCGGGCTCAACTTCGGCAGCGTAACAGCGATCCAGATCGAACCGCTGGTCGGTTACAAGGTCGACAAGAAGAACAAGCTGTCCGTGGGGACCGGGATCACCTACTGGTACTTCAGCGACAACCGGTACACCCCCCGGCTGGAGTACGATGCCTATGGGTATAGGCTGTTCTCGCGTTATCGGGTCATCCCTCAGGCCTATCTGCATGCGGAGTTCCTGCACATGAACGCGGAGAGGTACCTGGGGTTCAATGAAGGAGTACAGCGCATCTGGGTGCCCCATGTGCTCGTGGGGGGCGGCTATGTCCAGCCGATCGGAGCGCACAGTTCGTTCGCCCTGCAGATCCTTTGGGAAGTGATGCAGGATCCGAACAGCGTTTATTACGGACAAGGGCCGATCATCAGCGGAGGCGTGGGCTTCGGGTTCTGAAGCGCCAAAGCCCGGCCATGGGCCGGGCTTTGTGGAGCCGGAGGGATTCGAACCCTCGTCCAAACGACCGTAACACGGGCTTTCTACATGCTTAGCCTTCTTGTTCATTTTCGATCCCCGCCTGAGAAGAGGCACCCCAGCGAGGACTTAGGTCCTGTTGTCTCATCAACGCTCCGGACCACCGCGTTGACCAGTCTTCCAAGCTGATACCCCGATTCCGGAACGTGGACGACGGGTCGTTCCGAGAGGTACTCGTCCGCGTTACTGTTATTCGCGCGGATAAAGCTTCATCGCCTGAGGCGATTAGGCAGCGAGAGCGTAGCTGTATTCGCCGGTTAAGGCGTGGAGATCGTTTTGAAGAGCCGTTCCCCACCGCTCTGCATGCTTGCACGCACTACGTAGCCGCTGTCGAAACCAGGTCGGCCCCATGTGGTGATCCAAAGAACTGGTGCGAAGATACGCCCGTGGCAAGGGCTTGCGGCGCCAGCGGCGGTACAGGGATACATTCGCGCTCCTTTTCTGCGAAGCATGTACAAGAAGATCGGCATCATCCGCGAAGGCAAGGAGCCACCGGACCGGCGTACGCCGCTCACCCCGAAACAATGCCACGAGGTACTGCTGAAGGGCATCGACATCACGGTGCAGCGCAGTCCGGTGCGCGCTTACACCGACGCGGAATACACCGCGCAGGGCGTGCGCATGACGGAAGACCTCACCGACCGCGACCTGATCATCGGCGTGAAGGAGATCCCGTACCACATGCTGATGGCCGAAAAAAGCTACCTCATCTTCTCGCACACGATCAAGAAACAGCCGCACAACCGCAAGCTGCTGCGCACGGTGCTCGACCGCCGGATCACCCTGATCGATCACGAACTGCTCACCGATGCGAAGGGCGAACGCGTGCTCGCCTTCGGCCGCTGGGCCGGAGTCGTTGGTTCATACAACGCCTTTCGTGCCTGGGAGGCGATGCATGGTGCCGCCACCCTGCGCCCGGCGCACCGATGCCATGATCGGTCGGAGATGGAATTGCACCTGTTGGACCACAAGCTGCCCCAGGACCTGCGTATCGTGCTCACCGGAGGAGGTCGTGTGGGGAAAGGCGCGATGGAAGTACTGGACCGCATCGGCATGCAACGGGTGGAACCACAAGCCTTCCTGCGCAAGGACAACGCGACACCCGTGTACACCGTGCTCGGAAGCGAGGACCTCTATCGCCGTGACGACGGACGGCCGTTCGACAGGGCCGCGTTCCATGCCGACCCGAGCGGGCACCATGCGGTCATGGCCCCCTTCGCCGAAGCTGCGCACATCTACATCGCGTGCCATTTCTGGGATCCGCGCGGGCCGAAGATCCTCCCGTCCGAACTGCTCCGGGGACCGGGTATCAGCCTGAAAGTGATCGCGGACCTGAGCTGCGACATCGGGGGACCGATCGACAGCACCTTGCGCGCGAGCACCATCGCCGACCCGTTCTTCGGCTACGCCCCTGGGAGCGGCAAGGAATGCCCGGTGGGAACGGCGGGAAGCATCACGGTGATGAGCGTGGACAACCTTCCATGTGAGCTACCGCGCGACGCGAGCAAGAGCTTCGGTCGTGACCTCATGGACCACGTGCTGCCCAACCTCATCGGCGAGGATAGCGGGGACATGATCGGTCGTGCGACCATCGCCCGGAACGGTCAATTGACCGCACGCTACAGCCATCTGCAGGACTACGCGATGACCACCGCCTGAACTCAGGCCGGTATGCGGACCTCCATGATGAGGAAGGCCGCCAAGGAACAGAGCCTGGCTGTTCGCACCACGATGGGTTTGGCGCTTTTGCGGGCCATGGTGAGCAGACCCAACCCGGCCCCCCCGTGCTCGGAACGGGCGCTGTTGCTCAGCAGCTTGAGGTAGTGCTCCTTGAGGTCCGCCTCGTCCATCTCGTTCAGGATACTGACCCTATGTGTGATCAGCGCGGCCATGGCCAAAGGCACCGCATTCCCGAAAGCCAGCCGGTAGCCACCCTCATCCCTCACACACAGGGCGAATGTCGCTTGCTTGTGAGATCCGAGCGAATGGTGAAAAACGTTCTCCAGTCCCTCGACCAGGACGTTCATCATCCGCTTGCGTGGGGCCGTACCGTCGTCATGGGTCAGGCTCGACGCTTCCGCCTGAGCCACAAGACCCTGCACTTGTTCATGGTCCATCACTCCCTGATAGGCGAAAACCACCCGGCCGGAGGGGTCCTCCAAGCACCGGGACAGACTGTCCTCCAGCCA
>JAGODO010000258.1 GCA_017998165.1 Flavobacteriales bacterium
ACAGCGGCATCACCCAGTCAGGCGGGCTGGTTTCCCAATGGAACGACCGTTCCGGGAACAGCAACCATGCGTTCCTTCCAGGCTCTATTCCCACAGCCACGCCCGCGTTCGTGGCCAGCTCCGTGAATGGCTATCCCTCGCTCGATTTCGACGGCATCGATGATCAGTTGTGGGTGACCGATCACGCATCGATCGACCTTACCCAGTGGCATTTTTTCATGGTGGTGACGGCCGATCTCCAGAAGAACTACAACGCCTGGATGGTGAAGGGCGATGACAGCGACGAGAATTGGGAGATGCTCAGTTACAGCGATGGTAACATCCATACGCCCACGAAATACACGGATGGCACACGCACATTCCCCAGTTCCGCCGGGGGCCAGGTGACCACTACCACCTTCGATGTGTTCGAATACAGCTACTCCACCGGAGTGGGCCGCGATGTGTACAAGAACGCGGCGAACATCATCACGGACAACGAGAACAAGACGCCCAAGGTGAACAACCTGCCGCTGTACATCGCCAATGAACGCGCGACCACCGGGCGGGAAGTTGATGGCGACATCGCGGAAGTGATCGCCTTCAACGCACCGCTGAACAGCGCACAGCGGCTCATCGTGAACAACTACCTCGCGGCGAAATATGCCCGCACCCTGTCGTCCGGTGACCTCTACGTGCAGGACAATGCCGGGAACGGCAACTATGATCATGACGTGGCAGGCATCGGGCGTGTGGACGGCAGCAACATGCAGACCGATTCGCGCGGCTCTGGCATCGTTCAGATCGGCAAGGCCGGCTACAGTGGGTTGGGCGATGACGAGTTCCTGCTCTGGGGCCACAACAACGCCACCCTCGGTGCCTACGGCTCCACGGACTTTCCTTCCGGTATGCAGGGCCGCTTGCACCGCGTTTGGCGGGTGAGCGAGGTGAACGCCAGCGGAGGGGCCGTGAACGTGGGCAATACGGACATCACGTTCGACCTGGCCGGGCTGGGCACCGTTACGGCCAGCGACTTGCGGTTGCTGGTGGATACGGATGCCGACGGCGTCTTCGCAGATGAAACGCCGATCAGCGGGGCGACGAACGTGAGTGGGACGCTGTATCGCTTCTCGAACACCAATGCCTTGCAGGATGGTCGACGCTTCACGCTCGGAACGATCAACATGTACGGTACACCGCTCCCGGTGGAATTACTTTCGTTCGAGGGCCGTGCCACCTCACCGACAACAGCCTTGCTGGAGTGGCGGACCGCCACGGAACGGGACAATGACCACTTCACTGTGGAACGCTCGGAGGACGGAGAGGTCTGGCTTCCAGTGGGCACGGTGGAGGGAGCGGGCACCAGCCAGGAGGAGCGGCACTATTCATTGGAAGACCCCACAGCGCCAGGCGGGCTCTGTTACTACCGCTTGCGTCAGACGGACCTGGACGGGACGAGCACCACCAGCGCTGTCGTGAGCGTCCGTTTTGCCCGGATGGCGGAGGCTCGACCATATGCTTATCCGAATCCGTCGAGTGGCCCAGTGATCGTTGTGCTCCCCGATGCGTTGGATGACGCTCTGGGTTTCACGTTGGTTGACACGAAAGGCGCAGCCATGGCGGTCGGGTTCCAGAAGATAGGGCCGGGAAGCTATAGAGTGGATCCCGGCACATTGCCCAGTGGTACTTACCTGTTGCAGGCGACCAGGCCTTCCACGGAAGTCGCCTATACCATCCGCATCGCCCGCTGATGGTGTTCCTTTGGGCCAAGATGACCGAGGCCCTCGACATCGAGCAACTCAAGTACCCCACCGGCAAATCCGTTCGCGGCACAAAGGCCGATACCCCCGCGCGACGCGCAGAGTGCATCGCCCTGATCGAAGCGTTCCCCGCGATGCTCCGTTCGACCGTGGCGGGCCTGACGGATGCGCAGTTCGACACGCCCTACCGCCCCGGTGGCTGGACGGTCCGCCAGTTGGTCCATCATCTGGCCGACAGCCACACGCAAACGATCATCCGCTTCAAGCTCGCGCTCACCGAAGAGCAGCCGACGATCAAGCCGTACAAGGAAGCGCTGTGGGCGGAGCACATCGACGCCCTGACCATGCCACTGGAACCTTCACTCTCGATCATCAGCGGCGTGCATGCGCGGTGGGTCGTCCTGATGCGGACCATGAGCGATGCGGACTTCGAGCGGGCCTTCGTTCACCCCGAGCAGAACCGGGCGATCACGTTGGCTGAGGCGCTGGAACTCTACGTATGGCATTCAAGGCATCACCTGGCGCACATCACCGGCCTGAAGCAGCGTTCGGGTTGGTCGTGAAGGGCGTGCGGTCACCCGATGTCCGCGATGAGCGCGTCGATCACCTTCTTCAGTTGCACACAGCGGCGCGCGGCCTCGACATGGTTCTGCGTGCCGGACACCAGGACGAGTTCGCGCAGGGCGTCGGTCCGGTCCCGTAGCTGGTAGGCCCGTTCGTCGGCTGTGATACCGTTCTCCATCAACGTGTCGATATCGTGCAGGAGCTGCCGGTCAAGCTGTTGATGCTCGAACTCCGATTGCAGTTGTTCCACGCAGCGCCTCAGCCGTCGCAACTGGTGTACGAGGTCACGGTCGTTCATGTGGGCCCGGGCTTGGCTGTCGAAGGACCCATGCCTGCGGCGAAGGAACGGCGATCGGCCGGTCTTCCGGATCCGCCAACGAACCGTAGCGACCCGCCTGTCTTCAGGAGGTCAAGCCGCAGTAGGCGATCACATAGATGATGATGCCGAAGAAAATGGCAGGGCCCGTGAGCCCGTTCTTCCGGATGTCCGATCTCCGCGTTGCGGAGGGCTTGGACCAGTTACGCGCCGGGGGAGGGGACAATTCGCCGTATGGGTGACCGTCCAGTCCGTACCGCTCCATGCCTTCATTCGATCGGATCAACCGGCTGAGGGCCCTCAAACCCAGCATCAGCCAGCCGATCCCGACCGTGACCAGTACCAACGCGAGGGGAAGGTGCTCTTTCATGATGGGAATGGTCCTGAACGTGCCTTGGTCATGACCACCGTACCCTCAAGACGAGCCCCCGGGATGCCGGATGCCTGTGGGTCGGGCCGCGCGTATGAACTGTCCGATGTTCGTCCCGAGGGACCCTTCGGGTCGGTCGGTCGCGAACGGGTGCGACGTGGATCGCACTAAGTTCGGATCCATGGACAATGAAGCCCTCCTGCGGATGATCCGGACCTACTCCTCGATGCCGGAGGAGCGCGCCGTGGTGATCGCCGAGCGGTTCAGGACGATCGCATTCACCAAGGGGGAAGCCCTGCTGTGCGCCGGGGAGGTCAGTGACAAGTACATCGTGCTGGCATCCGGATGGCTGCGGAGCTACACGTTGAATACGGAAGGAGAGGAGGTCACCACGGCCTTCTCGGGCCCGGGCGATGTGGCGTTCGATGTGGATTCCTTCTTCATGCGCACGCCATCGACCGAGCATATCACGGCCCTCGCGGACGGCGGAGGTCATGTGCTCGACTTCGCCGAATTGAACGGGTTGTTCCATGCCTTCCCTGAATTCAGGGAGATGGGCAGGGCCATCCTGGTGAAGGGCTTCGTGGCGCTGAAGCAACGCATGTTGACCATGATCAATCTGACGGCCGAGGAGCGCTACGCACGGCTGCAGCGCACCCGGCCTGAGCTCTTTCAGTACGCGCAGGTACGGCACATCGCCTCCTACCTCGGCGTAACGGATACCTCCCTCAGCCGCATACGGAAGGAGTTCGTGAGGTCCTGATAGCTGCCGAATGGCAGGAAGTGGACCCTGCGCACAAGAACCTGTCTTTTGGTAGTCGATCCGATCCGCGACGTTACCGTGCTTCGTGGCATGGATTCACCACACCTGCCCGAAATGCCGGCCGCCTTGGGTACCGGTTTCGTACTGGTCACCCTGCTATCGGCGCTGATGTTCTTGAAGGCCGTGCGTTGGGACCGCAAGGCGGCGGCGGCGCTCGCCGCATGGGCCATCGTGCTGGCCGTGCTCGGTCTCGGTGGCTTCTACCTGCGCACCCAAGGGCTGCCGCCGCGCTTCGCCATGGTGCTCGGCCTGCCTTTACTGGCCATCATTGCCGTGTTCTCAACGGCAAGCGGAAGGCGCTGGATCGATCGCGCCGATCCGGGATCGCTCACCCTGCTCCATGTCGTACGAGTGCCGGTGGAACTGGGGCTTTATGGACTCTTCCTGTATGGCGCCATACCAGGACTCATGACCTTCGAAGGCCGCAACCTCGACGTGCTCTCCGGGATCACCGCGCCGCTCGTGTACTGGTTCGGGTATAGGCGTGCCAGCATGCGCCCACCGGTACTCATCGTTTGGAACCTTGTCTGCCTTGGTCTGCTGGCGAACATCGTTGTCAACGCGATCCTGTCGGCTCCCTTCGATCTGCAGACCCAAGCCTTCGACCAGCCCAACGTGGCCATTTTGTACTTCCCGTATGTCTGGCTGGCGGGCATCATCGTTCCACTCGTGCTTCTTTCCCATCTGGCTTGTCTTCGCTGCCTCGCGCGCGGGAAATGAGGGCGTGCTTGGAGCGCGTCCGCTAGTTTGGCCGCTTCCGGATCGAACACGGATCGTATGGACGGCAGCGTGACCATCATCGAAAACGGCCGAGAGGGCACAGTGGACTATCGCGAGCCAGCGGGAGCACTGTCTTTCCATTGGGAATTCAGTGGTGGTGACGTGGTGGCCAGCGTGCGCGTGGGCACCGAGGCCGAGTGGCGCCAAAGCCATCGGTGGGCCATGGAGCGGCGCTCGGCCATCATCCGTTCCATCGCGGCGGAAGTGGTGCGACAGAAGGCGCCGACCTGCATCCCTGAGATCGATGAGGCCTCGGGCTGGCTCCACCTTCGACAAAGCCAGTCAGGGACACCACAGCGCAGCCCCGTTGCGCAACCCGGGTTCTCGATGGCGCGATATCGTTCCGTGCGGATGAAGTTCGCTGTCGGCGTCGGTGTCATCGCACTGATCGCTGGTGCGGTCATGTGGTTCAAGAACAAGGTGCTCGTGATCGATCCCGGCAAAGGCATTCCCTTCGGCAGTTGTGTGCGCACGGACACCCACATCGCCACGTTGATCGAAACACTGGAGCCTTACACCCCCTCGCTCCACCGCGACCATTCCAAGGACAGGCATCGGCTCAGCGTGTTCCTGGTGCCGCTCGATGGATCGACGCCCAAATGCATCCCGCTCATCGGGGACCTGACACCCGGGGCGTACAGTCTGGGCAAGATACTGGGCAGCGACGGGCTTACGCTCTGGTCGGATGCGGCGGGACTCCATGGTGTCGACTTGCGCACCTACGACGTCATCAGGTCGGGCGATCTTCATGACCTGAACC